>NZ_JAGYFZ010000012.1:0-91735 GCF_019946675.1 Pseudomonas sp. BF-B-15 | reverse complement strand
TCAACCGTCAGGGCCCCATCGCCAGCAAGCCGGCTCCTACAACGGGGTGTGTTTCAAGTGTTGAGTTCGGGACGATTGCGAAATTGCTCCAGCGCTTCGGGATTGGCCAGCGCATCGGTGTTTTTCACCGGCTGGCCATGCACCACGTTCCTCACCGCCAACTCGACCACTTTGCCGCTGATGGTGCGCGGAATGTCCGTCACCGCGACAATCTTCGCCGGTACGTGACGTGGCGTGGTGTTGGCGCGGATGACCTGGCGGATCTGCTGTTGCAGCGCCTCGTCCAGTTCGACCCCCTCGACCAGCCGCACGAACAGCACCACCCGCACGTCGTCTTGCCATTGCTGACCGATGGCCACGCTGTCGGTGACTTGCGGGACTTTCTCCACCTGACGGTAAATCTCCGCCGTGCCGATGCGCACGCCACCGGGGTTGAGTACCGCGTCCGAACGCCCGTGAATCATCATCGCGCCGTGAGCCAATTGTTCGGCGTAGTCGCCCTGGGCCCAGACGCCGGGGAACAGGCTGAAATAAGACGCGCGCAGTTTTTCCCCGGTCGGGTCGTTCCACAGGCCGACGGGCATGGCCGGAAAGTGTCGGGTGCAGACCAGTTCGCCTTTTTCGCCAATGACCGCGCGGCCGGCATCGTTCCAGACTTCGACCGCCATCCCCAGGCTCTTGCCCTGGATTTCGCCGCGACGCACCGCCAGCAGCGGATTGCCGTTCACGAAGCACGAAACGATGTCGGTGCCACCGGACATCGACGCCAGGCACAGGTCGGCCTTGAGGTCACGGTAGACGTAGTCGTAGCTTTGCGGCGATAGCGCCGAGCCGGTGCACAACAGGGTTTTCAGCGTGCCGAGATCATGGCTTTGCCGAGGCTTCACGCCGTTGCTTTCCAGGGTCGCGAGGTACTTGGGACTGGTGCCGAACACGCTGATGCGCTCGTCGTCGATCAGGTCGATCAAGCGCTCCGGGCCGGGATGAAATGGCGAGCCGTCGTACAGCACCACGGCGCTGCCGACGGCCAGGGCTGACACCAGCCAGTTCCACATCATCCAGCCGCAAGTGGTGTAGTAAAACAAGCGGTCGCCGGGCCCGAGGTCGCAATGCAGGCCGTGTTCCTTGACGTGCTGCAACAGCACGCCGCCGGTGCTGTGGATGATGCATTTGGGCACGCCGGTGGTGCCGCTGGAATAGAGGATGTACAGCGGATGGTCGAAAGGCACGGCAACGAAATCCGGCTCGCCGCCCGGTTCGTAGAACGCATCCCAAAGCGTCACGCCTGCGTGGGTGCGGAAGTCTTTGATGTGCGTCTGGGGTCGTGCGTAAGGCACCACGATCAGCTGTTGCAGCGACGGCAGGCGTTCAAGGATTTCGTTGACCTTGGCGCTTTGGTCGATGTCTTTGCCGGCATAACGGTAACCGGCGCAGGTGATCAGCACTTTCGGTTCGATCTGGCCGAAGCGGTCGATGACGCCCTGGGTGCCGAAGTCCGGCGACGAACAGGACCAGATCGCCCCGAGGCTGGTGGTGGCGAGCATGGCGACCAGGGTTTGCCAGGTGTTCGGCATGCACGCGGCGACGCGGTCGCCAAGGCCGACACCGACGGCGATCAAGCTGTTTTGAAAACCGGCGACATGCTCGGCCAGTTCGGCCCAGGTCAGTTGTTCGCGCTGGCCGTTTTCACCGATCGCTATCACGGCGACGGCATCGTCACGACGGCGCAGCAAGTGTTCGGCAAAGTTCAGGGTGGCGCCGGGAAACCACTGGGCGCTGGGCATGTGATCGCCTTCGATCAGCACGGCGTCCGGTTGCGTATGGAAACGGATGTCGAAGAAATCGACGATGGCTTGCCAGAAATCGACCCGTTGATCGATGGACCATTGGTGCAGGGCGGCGTAGTCGGCAATGTCGAGGTGGTGGCGCTGATTGATGGCGCGCCGGAAGGCGTCCATGCGGGTCTTGGCGATGCGTTTGGCGTCAGGTTGCCAGAGGATGTCGGACATTTTTTGCCTCTTCTTTTTCTATTTCGAGATCCAATCGCCGGCAAGCCGGCTCCTACAGGTTATCGGTGTTTTCATGAACGACGCACGACCTGTAGGAGCGAGGCTTGCCCGCGAAGAACGATAACGCGGTCTATCGCCCAATCACTGCGCCAACCACCCACCATCTATATTCCACGCCGCGCCCCGCACTTGGCTACCGGCCTCACTGCACAAAAACAGCACCAGTTCACCCAGCTGAGGCGGCGTAACGAACTCCAGCGACGGCTGCTTCTCGGCCAGCAAATCGTGCTGCGCCTGCTGCGGATCAACCCCTTTGGCGATGCGGTCGTCAATCTGCTTCTGCACCAACGGCGTCAACACCCAGCCTGGGCAGATGGCGTTGCAGGTGACGTTGGTCGTGGCGGTTTCCAGGCCGACCACCTTGGTCAAACCGATCACCCCATGCTTGGCCGCGACGTAAGCCGCCTTGCCCACCGAACCGACCTGGCCATGCACCGAGGCGATATTGATAACCCGTCCCCAACCCTTGGCGCGCATGCCCGGCAAGCTCAAACGGGTGCTGTGAAACACCGACGACAGGTTGATCGCAATGATCGAATCCCAACGCTCCACGGGAAAATCTTCCACCGACGCCACGTGCTGAATGCCGGCGTTGTTGACCAGAATGTCCACGCCGCCGAACTCGCGCTCGGCGTAGGCGATCATGTCGGCAATCTGCGCCGGGTCGCTGACATCGGCGGGGTGATGACCGACCTTGCCGCCGAACTGTTCAACCTCGGCAATCACTGTGGAGGCATCGCCGAAACCGTTGAGAATCAGGTTGGCGCCAGCCTTGGCCAGGCTGAGGGCGATGCCCAGGCCGATGCCGCTGGTGGAGCCGGTGACCAGTGCGGTCTTGCCTGAAAGAGTCGTCATGAATACCTCACACAATGCCAGTGGCGTAGAAAGTACCGATCACCACAAAAACCGCCAGGGTCTTGATCAGCGTAATACAGAAAATGTCTTTGTAGGCTTCGCGGTGGGTCAGGCCGGTCACCGCCAGCAAGGTGATGACCGCGCCGTTGTGCGGCAGGGTGTCCATGCCGCCACTGGCCATCGCGGCGACGCGGTGCAGCACTTCCAGGGGAATGTTGGCCGCATGGGCCGCAGCGATGAAGTCATTGGCCATGGCCGCCAGCGCAATGCTCATGCCGCCCGATGCAGAGCCGGTGATGCCGGCCAGCAGGGTCACGGTGATCGCTTCGTTGACCAGCGGGTTGGGAATGCTTTTGAGCCAGTCGGCCAGCACCAGAAAGCCTGGCAAGGACGCGATTACCGCACCAAAACCGTATTCGGACGCCGTGTTCATTGCTGCCAGCAATGAACCGCTGACTGCACTTCTGCTGCCTTCAGCCAACTTGCCGCGAATCGCCTGGAAGCCGAACACCAACACCATGATGATGCCGACCAGCAAGGCAGCCTGAACTGCCCAGATCGCCGTGAGTTTGGCGACATCGGTGGTTACCGGTGCGGCCATGCCTGGCAGCGCGAGGCTGTGGGTCTTGCCGTACCACTGGGGAATCCACTGGGTAAACAACAGGTTCATGATGCCGACGGCCAACAGCGGCGACAGCGCGATCCATGGATTCGGCAGTTTGATATCGGCAGCGGTTTCCGGCTCGTTGCGCAGGTCGGTGCCGTAGCCTTCACCCGAAAGCTGAGCCTTGTTGCGCTGGCGCTGCAGAAACGCCATGCCGGCGCAGACCACGAAGATTGCGCCGATCAAACCCAGCCACGGCGCCGCCCACGCGGTGGTGTTGAAGAAGGTGCTGGGGATGATGTTCTGGATTTGCGGGGTGCCGGGCAGGGCGTCCATGGTGAACGAGAAGGCGCCGAGGGCGATGGTCGCCGGGATCAGGCGCTTGGGAATATTGCTCTGGCGGAACATCTCGGCCGCGAACGGGTAGACCGCAAACACCACCACAAACAGCGACACGCCGCCGTAAGTGAGCAGGGCGCAAACCAGCACGATCACCAGCATCGCCTGACGGGTGCCGAGCAGGCGAATCGCCGCCGCAACGATGGAGCGCGAGAAACCCGACAGCTCAATCAGCTTGCCGAACACCGCGCCGAGCAGGAACACCGGGAAATACAGTTTGATGAAGCCGACCATTTTCTCCATGAACACCCCGGTAAAAGCAGGGGCGACGGCGGAAGGGTCGGTGAGCAGGACGGCGCCGAGGGCGGCAATCGGGGCAAAAAGGATAACGCTGTAGCCACGGTAGGCCGCGAGCATCAGCAGCGCGAGGGCTGCCAAGGCAATGATCACACTCATGGTGTGTCTCCTGGATTGTTATTTTTGTGGGGTGAAACGGTGTGAGGGAGGGCTTTAGCGAGATTTGTGCCAAGGTGGCAACATGTTGAAATATAAGGATATTTATTGTTTTTTCAGAGGTAAATGAGCGTATTTGTCTCTGTTTTGAGATTTTTTGTGATGTTGAGGGCCTCATCGCCGGCAAGCCGGCTCCTACAAGAGATCGCATTCACAACGCGCACCCTGTAGGAGCCGGCTTGCCGGCGATGAGCGCGCAGCGCTCCGAGGGAGTGTCTAACAATGGAGATGTATGTCTCTTTATTGAGACTCGGCAATCCCCAACGCCACCATCTTCTTGTACAACGTCGACCTCCCAAGCCCCAGCCGCGCCGCCGCCTCAATCACTTTCCCACCGCATTGCGCGAGGGCCGATTCAATCAACTGCCGGTCAAACCGTTCACGTGCCTCACTGAACGTCTCGTGTGCCACCGACTCAACCTTTAAAGGCGCCACACGCTCCACCGGCGTAAACGTACCAATCGCCGCGCGGATATCGGTCGCGTTCAGCATCAGGTCATCACTGAGCAATGCCGCCCGTTCCAGCACGTTGCGCAACTCGCGAATGTTCCCCGGCCAGGCGTGTCGGGCCAGCAACTCCAGCGCTTCGCGGTTCAGCTCGTGCTGACTGCGCAGTTCTTCAAGAATGGCCTCGCTCAAGGCCGGCAAATCATCGAGACGATCACGCAGCGGCGGCACCTGGATCGGCAGCACATTGAGGCGGTAATACAAATCGGCGCGAAACTCGCCGCGTTTGATCGCCGCTTCAAGGTCGGTGGAGGTCGCGGCGATCACCCGCACATCGCTCTGAATCACTTCGTTGGACCCGACCGGTTCGAATTCCTTTTCCTGCAGCACCCGCAGCAGCTTGCTTTGCAGCGGCAGTGGCATGTCGCCGATTTCATCGAGAAACAATGTGCCGCCCTGCGCAATCTGCAACTTGCCGACGCGACCCTTGCGATCGGCGCCGGTAAACGCGCCGGGGGCGGTGCCGAAGAATTCGGCCTCGAGCAGCGCCTCGGGAATCGCTGCGCTGTTGATGCTGACGAAAGCTTTGTGCGCACGGGGTGATGCGCCATGAATCGCCTGCGCCAGCAGCTCTTTGCCGGTGCCGGTTTCGCCGAGCAGCAAAACCGGGGAATCAGCGCTGGCGCTGCGTCGGGCGCGGCGTTTGACTTCGAGGCTGGCCGCGCTGGTGCCGATAAAATGCGCGAAGTTGTACTTGGTCTGCCGCGCCCGCAGCAGCGAGCGGGTGGAGGCCAGTTCTTCCTGCATGCTCATGTAGCGTTTGAGCATCGGCGACAGGCTGCGCAACTCATCGAACAACGCGAAACCGATGGCGCCGATCACCACGCCGGCGTCGTCATGGATCGGCAGGCGCATCACCACCAACGGTTCTTTGGGGGTGTCCTGCATGTCGAGCAGAATCGGTCGGCCGGTGCGCACCACTTCCCGCAGCAGGCTGCCGGGGATCACACTTTCGCAGGCCTTGCCGATGGCCACTTGCGCCGAATCCAGACCGAAGCGTCGGGCATAACGTTCGTTCATCCAGACGATGTTCGCGTCGCGATCGACAATCACCGTGCCTTCACTGGACTGCTCGATGATCTCGAACAGCGAACGGATCGCCAACAGACGAACGCGCTGGTAATCCTTGAGGCTTTCGGTGGTGTTCATAGTGCAGATCCTGATTGTGTATTGCTTGGTCCGGCCTCTTCGCGGGCAAGCCTCGCTCCTACAGGGGATCGCGTTCACCTGTAGGAGCGAGGCTTGCCCGCGAAGGCAGCGACGCGATTTTATGCCTGTTGCAGATGCGCCGCCGCCAACAGCTCTTTGGTGTACGGATGCTGCGGTGAATCAAACACGTCGTGGCTGGCGCCGCTTTCCACCACTTTGCCGTCCTTGATCACGATCATGTCGTGGGCGAGGGCGCGCACCACCGCCAGGTCGTGGCTGATAAACAGGTACGTCAGGCCGTGTTTTTCCTGAAGCTGGCGCAGCAGCGCGACCACTTGTTTCTGCACGGTGCGGTCCAGCGCCGAGGTCGGTTCGTCCAGCAGGATCAGCGCCGGTTTCAGCACCAGCGCCCTGGCGATGGCGATGCGTTGTCGCTGGCCGCCAGAGAATTCGTGGGGGTAGCGATGACGGCTTTGCGGGTCGAGGCCGACTTCCTGCAGGGCCCGGATCACTTCGGCCTTGCATTCGTCCGCCGTCAACTGGCTATGCACTTCCAGGCCTTCACTGATGATTTGTGCCACGGACATCCGTGGGCTGAGGCTGCCGAAAGGGTCCTGGAACACCACCTGCATTTTCTTGCGCCATGGCCGCAGTTGCTTTTGCGTCAGGCCGTCCAGCGCCGCGCCCTGAAAGCGAATGCTGCCTTCGGAGTCGAGCAGGCGCAGGATCGCCTGGCCCAGTGTCGACTTGCCCGAGCCGGACTCACCCACAATGCCCAATGTCTTGCCCCGCTGGACATTCAGGCTGATGCCGTCCACGGCATGCAAGTACGTTTTGCGCTGAAACAGCCCGCCACCGAGGGGGAAGCGCACGCAAAGATTGTCCACTTCCAGAACGTTCTCGCGCTCGTCACGGGGCAGCGCCTGGCCTTCCGGTTCGGCGTTCAGCAGTACGCAGCTGTAGGGATGTTTCGGCTCGGTGAACAGCGTTTCGCACGGCGCCTGTTCGACGATTTCCCCGGCCTTCATCACGCACACACGCTGAGCGATGCTGCGCACCAGATTGAGGTCATGGCTGATCAGCAGCAATGACATGCCGAGCCGCTGTTGCAGGGACTTGAGCAGGATCAGGATCTTGCGCTGCACCGTAACGTCGAGCGCAGTAGTGGGCTCGTCGGCGATCAGCAACTCCGGCTCGCAGGCCAGCGCCATGGCGATCATCACCCGTTGCCGCTGGCCGCCGGACAGTTGATGCGGATACGCCTTGAGCCGCTCTTTGGGTTTCTGGATGCCCACGAGGTGCAGCAGCTCCAGAATCCGCTCCTGCGCAGCTTTGCCGGTCAGGCCCTTGTGCAGCAGCAGGGTTTCACCGATCTGCTTTTCAATGCTGTGCAGCGGATTGAGCGAGGTCATCGGCTCCTGGAAGATCATGGCGATACGGTTGCCCCGCAACTCTCGCAAAACCCTGGACGAAGCGCCGAGCAACTCCTTGCCGCGATAGCGGATGCTGCCGCTGGTTTCGGTGCCGGTCTCGGGCAGCAGTTGCAGGATCGAGTGCGCGGTCACCGATTTGCCGGAACCCGACTCACCCACCAGCGCCAGGCATTCACCGGGGCGGATGTCCAGGCACAGGTTGCGCACCACGGTCTCGCCGCTGAAGGCCACGCAGAGGTCACGGATTTCGATCAGGTTGTTACTCATATCAACAGTCCGCGTCAGGATCGAGGGTCAAAGGCATCTCGCAACGCCTCGCCGATAAACACCAGTAAAGACAGGATCAGCGCCAGGGTGAAAAACGCGGTCAGCCCCAGCCACGGCGCTTGCAGGTTTTGCTTGCCCTGACCGATCAACTCGCCCAGCGAGGCACTGCCGGCCGGCATGCCGAAACCGAGGAAGTCCAGCGCGGTTAGCGTCGAAATGGCCCCGGTCAAAATGAACGGCAGGTAGCTCAGCGTCGCGTTCATCGCGTTGGGCAGGATGTGCCGCACGATGACTTTGCGGTCGGTCAGGCCCAGTGCCCGCGCAGCCTTGACGTATTCGAGGTTGCGCCCGCGCAGGAACTCTGCACGCACCACGTCCACCAGTGCCAGCCAGGAAAACAACGCCATGATCCCCAGCAGCCACCAGAAATTCGGCTCGACAAACCCCGACAGAATGATCAGCAGGTACAGCACCGGCAGACCCGACCAGACCTCCTGCAAACGCTGGCCGATCAGGTCAACCCAGCCGCCGTAATAGCCTTGCAGCGCGCCGGCGGCGATGCCGATCAGTGCGCTGACAAAGGTCAGCATCAGTGCAAACAGAATCGACACCCGCGCGCCGAAAATCACCCGTGCCAGCACGTCGCGAGCCTGGTCGTCGGTGCCCAGCCAATTCACATTCGACGGTGGACTTGGTGCCGGTTTGTTCAGGTCGTAGTTAGGCGTGTCGTCGCTGAACGGGATCGGCGGAAACAGCAGCCAGCCGCCGTCCTTTTTAATCAGCTTCTGTACATAGTCACTGCGGTAATCCGCCTGGAACGGCAGTTGCCCGCCGAACGCCTGCTCGGTGTAGCGCTTGAACGCCGGGAAGTACAACGAGCCCTGATAACTGACCACCAGCGGTTTGTCGTTGGCGATCAGCTCGCCACCGAGGGTCAGCAAAAACAGGCCGACAAATAGCCACAGCGACCACCAGCCACGGCGGTTTTTCTTGAATCGGTCGAAACGGCGGCGCGCCAACGGCGAAAGCTTGAACATCAGGCATTCCTCGCGGCGAAGTCGATACGCGGGTCGACCAGCGTGTAGCACAGGTCGCCGACCAGTTTTATCAGCAGGCCGAACAGCGTGAAGATGAACAGCGAACCGAACACCACCGGATAATCCCGCGACACCGCAGCTTCATAACTCATGCGGCCCAGGCCATCGAGGGAGAAGATCACCTCGATCAGCAACGAGCCGGCGAAAAATACGCTGATGAACGCCTGGGGAATGCCCGACACCACCAGCAGCATGGCGTTGCGGAACACGTGGCCGTACAGCACGCGACGTTCGCTCATGCCTTTGGCGCGCGCCGTGACCACGTACTGGCGGGTGATTTCATTGAGGAAGGAGTTTTTGGTCAGGATGGTCAATGTGGCAAACCCACCGATGACCAGCGCCGTGACCGGCAATACCAGGTGCCAGAAATAGTCGGCGATCTTGCCCACGGTGGACAGCGAGTCGAAATTGTCCGAGACCAGGCCGCGCACCGGAAACCAGTTCAGCGATGTGCCGCCGGCGAACACCACGATCAGGAACATCGCAAACAGGAACGCCGGCATCGCGTAGCCAATGATGATCGCGGTGCTGCTCCAGATATCGAATTGGCTGCCGTGGTGCACGGCTTTGCGGATGCCCAGCGGGATCGACACCAGATAGGTGATCAGCGTGGCCCAGAGCCCGAGGGAAATGGTCACCGGCATTTTTTCTAGGATCAGGTCGGTGACCGTGGCACCGCGGAAAAAGCTTTTGCCGAAGTCCAGTCGCGCGTAACTGGTGAGCATCAGCCACAGGCGTTCATGGGCCGGTTTGTCGAAGCCGTATTGCTTTTCGATTTCCTTGATCAGTTGCGGGTCGAGGCCGCGACTGGCTCGCGAACTGCCGCTCATGACCTCACCGGAACCGCCGCCGACGCTGGCGCCGCCGATGCCTTGCAGGTGCGCGATCGCTTGTTCAACCGGGCCGCCTGGCGCGGCCTGAACGATGACGAAGTTGACCAGCAGAATGATCACCAGGGTCGGAATGATCAGCAGCAGGCGCCGCAGAATATAAGCCCACATCAGTGCGGCCCTCCGGGTTTGCCGCGCTTGATCAGTTCGGCGGTCATCTGTTGGTTGGTCAGCGGCGTGGTGCTCACTTCCCACCAGCTCTCGATGGCTTCGTCATTGGCTGCTTGCACGCTGGGAATGCCGAAACGGTTCCACCACACGGTCGAACTGCCCGGCGGGTAGTAGTTGGGAATCCAGTAATAGTTCCATTGCAGTACCCGGTCGAGCGCATGGGCGTAGCGCAACATGTCGGCTTGGGTGGTGGCGCGGACCAGGCCGTTGACCAGCGTATCGACCGCCGGGTTCTTCAACACCATGTAGTTGTTGGAGCCCGGATCGTTGGCCGCTGCCGAACCAAAATAGTTATTCAACTCGTTGCCCGGCGACGTGGTGACCGGGTAGCCGGTGACGATCATGTCGTAATCCCGGGACATCAGGCGATTGACGTATTGGGAGGAGTCGATGCGGCGGATGTTCAGGTCGATGCCGATCTGCTTCAGCGTGCGCTTGTAAGGCAACAGCAAACGGTCCATACCGTTCTGACTGACCAGGAAGGTAAAGCTCAGCGGCTGGCCCTCGGCATTCACCAATTGATCGCCATCGGGTTTCCAGCCGGCCTGTTCGAGCAAATCCAGTGCTTGCAGTTGTTTGTCGCGGATCACGCCACTGCCGTCGGTTTTCGGCGCTTCGAAAACTTTGGTGAACACCTCGTCGGGGATCTGCCCGCGCAGCGGTTCGAGAATCGCCAGTTCGGCGGCATCCGGCAGGCTGCGGGCGGCGAGGGCGGAGTTGGAGAAGAAACTCTGCTGGCGGATATACATATCGCGCATCATCTGCCGGTTGCTCCATTCGAAATCCCACAGCATCACCAGTGCCTGGCGGACGCGGCGGTCCTGGAACATCGGATTCTGCAGATTGAACACAAAGCCCTGGGCCGATTGCGGCGCTTCTCTGGCCAGGTGCGCCTTTTGCAGGCGACCGTCGCTGAGGGCCGGGCTTTCGTAACCGATGGAGTAGGCGGTGGCGGAGAATTCGCGGTTGTAGTCGTAGGCGCCACCGCGCAGCACCTGACGCGCGACATCGGTATCACCGAAGTACTCGATGCTGAAGTGATCGAAGTTGTACAGCCCACGGCTGACCGGCAAGTCCTTGCCCCACCAGTCCGGATTGCGTTCGAAGGTGATGCTGCGCCCGGAGTCGACCTTGCCCACCCTGTACGGGCCGCTGCCCAGTGGCGGCTCGTAACCACCACCGCTGGCGAAATCGCGGGTTTTCCACCAGTGCTCGGGAAACACCGGCAAGGTTGCGATGTCGAGGGGCAGGGTACGGTTTTCGTTGCTTTTGAAGTCGAAACGCACCGTCAGCGGGGATTCCACCTCGACGCCTTTGACGTCGGCGAACTGGGTGCGATAACGCAGGCTGCCCTGGGTCATCAGCAGATCGAAGGTGTAGCGCACGTCTTCGGCGGTGATCGGCTTGCCGTCGGCGAAGCGGGCCTTGGGGTTGAGGTAGAAGCGCAGCGATAACCCGTCATCCGAACGCTCCATCTTCTGCGCCACCAGACCGTACACGGTGTAAGGCTCGTCCTGCGAGCGCTGGGCCAGCGGCGAATAGATCAAGCCGTCGATCTGCGTCACGCCGATGCCTTTGTCTATATAAGGCAAGACATGGTCGAAATGCCCGATCTCGATCGCCGAGCGACGCATCGTGCCGCCCTTGGGGGCTTGCGGATTGGTGTAGGCAAAATGACTGAAGCCGGCCGGGTACTTGGGCGGTTCGCCGTAGACGGTCAGCGCGTGTTGCGGTGCGGCGTTCACACCGGCGGCGCCCAGTAGCAGGGTCACGGCAGTGAACAACAAAACAGGGAAAGCCAGTCGCATTTTCAGCCTTAGAGCCGGGTGATCGATAACCGCAATTTGTACGCTAGCGGCGCGTCCCTCGCCAGTCGTATCACGTACCCGAAACACGACGGCCCACCAAAAGGCGGGCCGTTGTGCATGAAACTACGCGAATGACTTAGTCCTGACGGCTGGTCACTTCGAGCAAGTGGTAGCCGAACTGGGTCTTGACCGGGCCTTGCACGACGTTGATCGGTGCGCTGAAGACCACGGTGTCGAATTCCTTGACCATCTGGCCCGGACCGAACGAACCCAGATCACCGCCCTGACGGCTGGACGGGCAAGTGGAGTTGGCTTTGGCAACTTCGGCGAAATCGGCACCAGCCTCGATTTGGGCTTTGAGTTCGTTGCACTTGTCTTCGCTGGCAACCAGGATGTGACGGGCAGTGGCTTTAGCCATGGAAAAATACTCCTTCTAATGTTCAGTAAAGTGCTCAGCCTACCGGATTCAGTAGGCTATTTCTCCTCAAAGTTCCGCCCGGCTCACAGACCCGCCTTGCGCAGACGTTCGGCGTGTTGCACGTACAGGTCAATCGGGTCGATGTCTTTGCGAACCCGACCGACTGTCTGGCTGATGCTGTCCAGGTGGTCCAGCGGATAGTCGGAGCGGATCACCTTGCCCAGATGAGAGCTGAAGCGGCCGACCATGCCGTCGTTTTGCTCAGCCTCGATGGTGAAGTACCTGGCAAAAGCACGGGAGCACCCATTCAGTGGGTCAAGTGCGTTGAGCCCTTCATCGAGGAGGTTGCCCTGCAGGGTTCCGCTCCAGGAATAGTAGCGAACGCCGTTGACCCGCTCGCTGCCCTTGCCGCCCCAGGTTTTCGGCAGTCCTTGAGGGTATTTCTCGTTAAACGCGCTGACGCCTTCGGTGGTCAAGGCATTGAGCGCAGCGATCGCGTTTTGTGGCAGGTGGCGGTCGCCACTCAACAAGGACAGGAAGTCAGCGAACAACGTGGCCACCGTATCGGCGACCTGTTCCGGCAGCTGTCCAGGCGTCAGCGCCTTGCGCAGGAAATCCGCCAGTTCCGAGCCATGGTTGGGCCCGCTAACCGAGGTCACCGACGCAACGATTTGCGGCGCTATCGCTGCGGCATAGCGGGCGGCCAGCGCTCCCTGGCTGTGCCCGATCAGGTTGACCTTGTCTGCACCGGTCCCTTCCAGCACCCGTTCGATCTGTGCCAGAAGCTGGTCACCTCGCGCTTCATTGGTATGGGTAGCCGACAGGTGTGGGATGAACACTCTGGCGCCGGCGCTCCTGAGGGTTTGCTTGATGTCATGGAACAGTTCGAAAGGGCCGATCCGATCGAAACCAAACAGGCCGTGGACCAACAGGATGGGATGGAGGGTGCTTGCATTCCGTTGCATGTTCATACCTTTTCGCGGGAGTTCGTGAGTGTGTCCGGGGCCCACTCTAAAGCACCCGGACGTTTGCGCGATGTATGAAGAAGCCGCTGTGAATGGGTGAAAACGGAATAGGGAATGTACGAATATTCGAATCAGCAGGAGGCTCTTTTCGGAATGTCCGGACGTCCTTTAATCGGAGGTAGCGCAGAGTTCTGCAATGACCTACCTCCGGAATGTCATTTGCCTGTCAGCCGCGTGCGGTTCTCAGCTGTTCCGCCGCTGAACGCAACAACGTTTCAGTCCCCTCCCAGCCAAGGCAGCCATCCGTCACCGATACACCGTACTGAAGCGACGGACTCAGCGGCTGGCAACCCTCGAACAGGTGACTCTCAATCATCATCCCGATCAGTGAGCGATCACCTTGCAGACGCTGCTCAAGCACATCGTTGAACACCGCCGGTTGACGTAGCGGGTCTTTGCCGCTGTTGGCGTGGCTGCAATCGACCATGATTCGGGCCGGGATCTTCAGCTTGGTCAAATCACTGTTCACCTGGGCGACGCTGGCGCGGTCGTAGTTCGGGCCGCGATGACCGCCGCGCAATACCAGGTGAGTGTCAGGATTGCCGGGCGTCTGGATGATTGCGGGGTGCC
This sequence comes from Pseudomonas sp. BF-B-15, assembly GCF_019946675.1. NCBI lineage: Bacteria > Pseudomonadati > Pseudomonadota > Gammaproteobacteria > Pseudomonadales > Pseudomonadaceae > Pseudomonas > Pseudomonas sp. BF-B-15. The sequence goes on along the minus strand of NZ_JAGYFZ010000012.1, from coordinate 78,020 downwards.
CCTGACTGTCGACACCGAAATGCCGATGCGGATGAGCGGCCGAGCGCATGGCGTCACTGGCAACACCGACGCCACCATCGGTGCCGTTCTTGAAGCCGACCGGCATGTTCAGGCCGCTGGCCATTTCCCGGTGGATCTGTGATTCGGTGGTGCGGGCGCCAATGGCGACCCAACTGAGCAGGTCGTCGAAGTACCCGGCGGCCATCGGTTGCAGCAGTTCGGTGGCAATTGGCAGGCCGAGTCGAAGCATTTCGCGCATCAGATCCCGTGACAGGGTCAGGCCACCGGCCATGTCGTCGCTGCCGTCCAGGTGCGGATCGTAGGCCAGGCCTTTCCAACCGACGGTGGTACGGGGTTTTTCGACGTAGGCACGCATCACCAGCAGCATTTCATCGCTGACGTCGGCGGCGAGGCGGGCGAGGTGACTGGCGTATTCGAGGGCGGACTGCGGATCGTGAATCGAGCAAGGACCGACGATGACCAGCAAACGGGAGTCTTCACCGTTGAGAATCGCGCGGACCGCATCGCGGTGGGCGGCGACTTGCCGGGTCAGGGCGTTGCTGAGCGGCAGTTGCTGTTTGAGTTGCAATGAGCTCGGCAGGCGCAAGGTCAGCGCTTCATTGGCAGGGCTCAGGGTGGACAGCGGCAAAGCAGAGACGGACGAGTTCATGTTCAGGCTTCCTGGGCGGGCGGCGGGTTCGTTCCCGCGCGCTCGGCCCTACTGGGGTGTTCGACAATTGGCCGGATTGGCTGCGTGTGTGTGCTTGCCACCTGTGGGTGACCGATCGGAGGCGGCAGGCTGTCCCGAGCGGAGGCTGCTAAATCGCCAGGCGGTAAAACTGTCGTGACGGTAATAAGTGGCGTAGTTCATGTCGTGAATCCTCAAAATGTCTGTGTTGTTGCTAAAAAGTGTGGGGGCTGAAAAAACAAAACCCCCGGTCGGGAGGCCGACCGGGGGTTGAGAATTCTCTGGTGGCGACCCGTTTAAAGTGGGCGCCGTGTGGGTATCAGGCGCGCCAGTGGCTAAACCAATACCCAAAATAAAAGCTGACCGAAGCGCAAACGACATTCACCCGGGCAGCCGCAACCGAGCGCGGGGCGCTGGCGGAACGAAGCTGTGAGAGGGCGTTGAACATGGTCTGTCTCCGATGGATGCGCCGAGCTTACTAGAGGCCGGTACACGGATTCAATCAGAAATTGCTATTGGTTACTGGCGGCGTTTTCTATCGCTTGAGTGCGTCGGCGGTTGTGACACACTCGCCGTTTAAACAAAAACACAACGTCACAAGGACGAACCATGACGACGCTGACCATCGCCGCCGCTCAATCGATCTCCATCGCCGGAGACCTGGCCGCCAATATTGTGTGGCATCAACGTTTCATGCAGGTGGCGGCGGAGCAGGGCGTGCAGTTGCTGGTGTTTCCGGAGCTGTCACTGACCGGGTACGAGCGCGGGCTGGCGGCTGAGCTGGCCATTGCACCGAAGGATTCGGTGCTGCAACCGTTGCGCGATTTTGCGCAGGAAGTCGGCGTAACGACCATAGTCGGGATGCCTGTTCGTCTGTCGGAGCATTCGCCGGTGTTGATTGGAGCGCTGGTACTGGGCGCCGATGGTTCACTCGAGGTCTACAGCAAGCAGCATCTGCATCCCGGCGAGGAAGTAGCGTTTGCGCCGGGCACTGGCGGTTCGCCCCTGACCATCGGCGGCGATACGATAGCCTTGGCGGTGTGCGCCGATTTTTCCCACGCCAGTCATGCGGCCGCAGCGGCGCAACAGGGCGCCGACCTGTATGCCGCAGGTGTGCTGATCACCGAAAATGGTTACGCCCCCGACACTGCGTTGTTGCAAGGCTATGCCGTCAAACATTCGATGGCGGTGCTGATGGCCAACCATGGCGGTGCGACGGGGGGTTGGGAGTCGGCAGGACGCAGCGCCATCTGGGCGTCGGACGGTTCGCTGATCGCTGCCGCACCTGGCACGGGCAATCTGCTGGTCGTTGCTCGCCGCAATGCTGACAGCTGGACGGGGCGCGTCGTCGCCGTCGCGGAGGCCTGATGGGATTCGAATTACGTCCTGCGACATCGCAAGACCTCGACTTTGCTCGTGAACTGACCTGTAAAACCATGCTCCGCTATTACATTCAGCACGATCTGCTGTGGCAGGACGAGGCTTTCGATGTGGCCTGGGCGGGGCGGGAAAACTGGCTGATCGTCCGTGATGATGTACGGCTGGGTTATGTAAGCCTGAGTCGGGATGCAAGGGCCTTGTATATCCGTGAGTTACACGTGCTCGAAGCGTTCCGGGGGCAGGGCGCCGGTTCCTGGGCGATCGATCAGGTATTGGCAATGGCGTGCAAGGAACGACGCCCGGCATTGCGCCTGACGGTTTTTGAAAATAATCCGGCGAAAGCGTTATACGAGCGAAAGGGCCTGGCAGTGGTCGGCAAAGACGAGTGTTTCCTGAGAATGCAGCGCGATATCGATGCCTTGCATCGCTGAAACACGCATGAGACAAGCCTTTCAAGATGTATTGAAACTTTTTATATGACGCTTGCCGCTAGGTCTGCCAGTTGCTTTTTGCTAAGGTGTCGGCAACTCAATAAGACCATATCGCGAGGTGTCTGCTTGATTAGGGTGCTAGTAGTCGATGACCATGATCTCGTTCGTACAGGCATTACACGAATGCTGGCTGACATCGATGGCCTGCAAGTAGTCGGCCAGGCTGAGTCCGGGGAAGAATCCCTGCTCAAGGCGCGTGAGTTGAAACCCGATGTGGTGCTGATGGACGTCAAGATGCCGGGTATCGGCGGTCTTGAAGCCACGCGCAAATTGTTGCGCAGTCATCCGGATATCAAGGTCGTCGCGGTCACCGTGTGCGAGGAAGATCCGTTTCCTACACGTTTGTTGCAGGCCGGGGCCGCGGGCTACCTGACCAAAGGCGCCGGGTTGCCGGAAATGGTCCAGGCCATCCGCCTGGTGTTTGCCGGGCAACGCTACATCAGCCCGCAGATTGCCCAGCAACTGGCGATCAAATCCTTTCAGCCGACCAACGATTCGCCCTTCGACGCACTGTCGGAGCGGGAAATCCAGATCGCGCTGATGATTGTCGGCTGCCAGAAGGTCCAGATCATTTCCGACAAACTGTGCCTGTCGCCCAAAACCGTGAACACCTACCGTTACCGAATTTTCGAAAAGCTTTCGATCAGCAGCGATGTCGAGTTGACGCTGTTGGCAGTTCGTCACGGCATGGTTGATGCCAGCCTCTGAAAATGACTGACACCTTCGATCCGAGTGCTTTCCTGTCGACGGTCAGCGGACGCCCCGGCGTCTATCGCATGTTCGACAGCGAGGCACGCCTGCTTTACGTCGGCAAGGCCAAGAATCTCAAGAATCGTCTGTCGAGTTACTTCCGCAAGTCCGGCCTCGCGCCCAAGACCGCTGCGCTGGTGGCGCGTATCGCCCAGGTCGAAACGACGATCACGGCCAACGAAACCGAAGCCTTGCTGCTTGAGCAGACGCTGATCAAGGAATGGCGCCCGCCCTACAACATTCTGCTGCGCGACGACAAATCCTACCCGTACGTGTTCCTTTCCGACGGTCAGTTCCCACGCCTGAGCATTCATCGTGGGGCGAAAAAGGCCAAGGGCAAATATTTCGGCCCTTATCCCAGCGCCGGGGCGATTCGCGAAAGCCTGAGCCTGCTGCAAAAAACCTTTTTCGTTCGCCAGTGCGAAGACAGCTACTACAAGAACCGCACACGCCCATGCCTGCAATACCAGATCAAACGCTGCAAGGCGCCGTGTGTGGGGCTGGTGGAGCCCGAGGTTTACGCCGAGGACGTTCGTCACTCGGTGATGTTCCTCGAAGGGCGCAGCAATGCGCTGACCGATGAATTGTCCGCCGGCATGGAAGAGGCGGCGATCAACCTCGAATTCGAACGTGCCGCCGAACTGCGCGACCAGATCTCGTTGCTGCGCCGGGTCCAGGATCAACAGAGCATGGAAGGCGGGACCGGTGACGTGGATGTCATCGCCGCGTTCGTCAATCCGGGCGGTGCCTGCGTCCATTTGATCAGCGTGCGCGGCGGTCGGGTGCTGGGGAGCAAGAATTTCTTTCCGCAGGTGGGCATTGAGGAAGACGTTTCCGAAGTCATGGCCGCGTTTCTCGGTCAGTACTTCGTCAGCAGCCCCGAGCGCGACTTGCCGAGCGAGCTGATTGTCAACGTGGTTCACGAAGACTTCCCGACCCTGATCGCGGCCATCGAAGAGCTGCGTGGTCGTGAACTGAGCATCAGTCACAGGGTTCGTGGCACGCGGGCACGCTGGCAGCAATTGGCCGTGACCAATGCCGAGCAGGCTCTGGGCGCGCGCCTGGCCAACCGCCAACACGTTGCGGCACGTTTCGATGCCTTGGCCGACGTGCTGAAACTGGATGAGCCGCCGCAGCGCCTCGAGTGCTACGACATCAGTCACTCCAGCGGCGAAGCGACCGTGGCGTCCTGCGTGGTGTTCGGCCCCGAAGGGCCGATCAAGTCCGATTACCGGCGCTACAACATTGAAGGCGTCACGCCCGGCGATGACTACGCCGCGATGCACCAGGCCCTGACCCGGCGCTTCAGCAAACTGAAGGACGGGGAGGGCAAGTTGCCGGACATTCTGCTGGTGGACGGCGGCAAGGGGCAGTTGTCCATGGCGCGCGATGTGCTCAATGAACTGGCGGTGCCCGACCTGATTCTGTTGGGCGTGGCCAAGGGGGCGACGCGCAAGGCCGGTTTCGAAACCTTGTACCTCAATGACGCCGCCCACGAATTTACCTTGCGTGGCGATTCTCCGGCGCTGCATTTGATCCAGCAGATCCGCGATGAAGCCCACCGATTTGCAATTACCGGACACCGTGCCCGTCGTGGCAAAACGCGCCGTACGTCTACGCTTGAGGGTGTAGCCGGGGTGGGTCCGACCCGTCGGCGCGATTTGTTGAAACATTTTGGTGGATTGCAGGAGCTGTCTCGTGCCAGCATCGAAGAGATCGCCAAAGCACCCGGGATCAGTAAAAAGCTCGCAGAGTTGATTTATGCAAATCTGCACAGCGAGTAGAATGCCCCCTCACCTCGTAGCCAGTTGTGCCGATGAATATCCCTAATCTGATTACCGTTCTACGCGTCCTGCTTATCCCGATCTTCATTTTACTGTTCTACCTGCCTTACCAATGGAGCTACCTGGCGTCCGCTTCGGTCTTCGCGTTTGCCGCCGCCACAGACTGGCTGGACGGATACCTGGCTCGTCGTCTGGAGCAAAGTACGCCGTTCGGGGCATTCCTCGATCCGGTGGCCGACAAGCTGATGGTCGCCGTGGCGTTGGTGCTGCTGGTGCAGGAACACGGTAATTTGTGGCTCACGCTGCCGGCTGCCGTGATCATCGGTCGCGAGATCGTGGTATCGGCACTGCGCGAGTGGATGGCCGAGCTCGGCGCTCGCGCTCACGTCGCCGTGTCGAACCTGGGCAAATGGAAAACCGCCGCGCAGATGCTGGCGCTGGTGATCCTGCTGGCCAATCCGTCGGACTTCACGTTCTGGGTCTTGGTGGGTTACGCCTTGCTGATGATCTCTGCAGGCCTGACATTGTGGTCCATGGTTCAATACCTGCGGGCTGCCTGGCCGCATCTGAAGACCGATGTGGAAAAATAAATAAAACTTTTTTGAATCAAGGGGTTGACGGAGCTTCTGGATTCTATAGAATGCGCACCACCAAGACGCGGGAATAGCTCAGTTGGTAGAGCACGACCTTGCCAAGGTCGGGGTCGCGAGTTCGAGTCTCGTTTCCCGCTCCAAATACAGAAAAAGCGCCACTCAATGAGTGGCGCTTTTTTTTGTGCGTTTTTTTTGGTTGGCATTAGAAAAAGAGGCATCAGCCTCTTTTTTCATTCCAGCGATTTCATTGCGCCTATCAGCAAACAGCGCTGAGATCACCGAGAAGCCAATCTGATTCCGTCACCCGCCCCAAACATCGGCAAGCGCTGCAACATCCAGTTCAGCAGCTCCTGAGCCGGCGCGGCCAGCGGTCGGCCGGACTTCACCAGCAGTTTCGCCTCCACGCCCAGAAACAGCGGATGGTCGATCAGTACCGCCGCGAGGCTGCCTTGTTCGATTTCCCGATAGGCAGCGAATTCGCCGAGCAACGAGGTGAAATCTCCGGAGGCCACCAGGCGCTTGAGTGCGGCGAGGGAGTTGCTGACCAGTGCCGGGCGGATTTCGATTTTCTCGGCGTACTCAAGCATCTTGATCGCATGCCCGATGCCGAAGGTAGGGGGCGTCAGCACCAGTCGGCAGGTGAGTATGTCCTCGACGGTTGCCGTTCCCCCTCGCACCGCCAATGGATGATCGGGGCGAACCAGCAGCATCACTGGCTGCGATGACGTCGCGCGGTAATCGATTTGCGAATGCGGCGGAGGATTGTAGGCAAGGCCGATGTGCGCACGGTTTTCGGCGACTTCGTTCAGTACGTCGTCGACGGGAAGTATGTCCAGCCGGACATCGAGCTTGGGGTACTGTTTGCAGAAGGGGGCGAGCACGTTGTCGACCAAGGCATCGACATAGCCCTCACTGATGACGACTCGCACCTGGCCCTGTTGCAGGCCTTTGATCGCTTGAAGCTGGTCTTCGAGTTTCTCCTGGTGTGATCGATAACCGCGCCAGAACTCCAGCAAGTGCGCCGCTGCCTCGGTGGGTTGCACGCCGCGAGCCTGGCGCTCGAACAGTTTTGCGCCCAGTTCCTCTTCCAGCAGCTTGATCTGGCGCGTGATAACGGAGGGCGACGTATTGATGCTGTCCGCCGCGCCACGAATCGAGCCGTGGACCAGCACTTCATGAAAATACCGCAGCCGTTGTTGGTTGATCTCGCGCATCCCGGGCCCTCTCGCCAGAAAGTTTGTGTTGCCTGTAGGGCAACAATACACGAACTTAGTTGCTCTTGCTGGACCTGCGGTGCCGGTGCAACATTCTTTGGCAAGAACGCAGACCAACAAGAATAATTGGAGACTCGCATGTCAACCTTACTGACACCGGCAAGCAGTGATGCCGTTTCTGCCCTTTACCGCAAGCTCAATTGGCGGCTGTTGCCACTCCTGTTCATTTGCTACGTCTTTGCGTATCTGGACCGGATCAACGTCGGCTTCGCCAAATTGCAGATGCAAAATGATCTCGGACTGTCCGATGCGGCCTACGGAGCGGGCGCGGGTATTTTCTTTCTGGGGTACGTGCTGTTTGAGTTGCCGAGCAACCTGATGTTGCCGAAGGTGGGGGCGCGAAAAACCTTCAGCCGCATTCTGGTGTGTTGGGGCATCACATCGGCCTGCATGCTCTTTGTGCGCAACGTGCCGATGTTTTATGCGATGCGTTTTCTGCTGGGCGTATTCGAAGCCGGTTTTGCCCCTGGCATGATCTATTACCTGTCTTGCTGGTACGGCCCGAAGCGCATGGCGCGGGCCATTGCGATCGTGTTTATTGCCGGCCCCATCGGCGGCATTATCGGCGGTCCGCTGTCTGCCTGGCTGATCACCACGTTCGAAGGCGTTGGCGGCCTGGCCGGCTGGCAATGGATGTTTTTGATTGAAGGTCTGCCTTGCGTGTTCCTTGGCATCCTGACCTATTTCGTACTCTCCAATCGGCCCTCGGAGGCCCGATGGTTGAGTGTTGAAGAAAGGACACTGCTGGAGAGTGAACTCGGTGCATCGTCGGGGCGAGCCCATTCGTTCCGGGCGGTGTTGCGCGACCCGAAAATCTACATCCTCGCCTCAGCCTATTTCTGCATCATCTTCTCGATCTACGCCATGAGTTTCTGGCTGCCGGCAATCCTCAAGGCCCAGGGCGTCAACGACACCATGCAGCTGGGTTGGTATGCCGCGATTCCCTATGTCGCGGCGGCATGCGGCATGTACTGGATAGGGCGTCGGTCCGACCGGGTCGGCGAACGACGCTACCACTGCGCAGTCCCTGCGGGCATTGGCGCCATCCTGTTGCTTATGTATCCCTTTGCCGACGGCAACCTGATGGCGTCGCTGGTTCTGCTGACCGTGGCGACCGCCATGATGTTCATGGCCTACACCGTGTTATGGGCGATGCCCTCCGAGCACATCAAGGGTGATGCGGCGGCGGGAGGCATTGCCTTGATCAACACCATCGGGCTTTCCGGTGGCTTCTGGGGGCCTGCGGTGATTGGCTGGGCAAAAACGGCAACCGGCAGCGCCAATCTCGGCATCGTCGTTGTGGGTTGCGTCTTCCTGTGTGCAGCGTTCGTGATCCTTGCCACCAAACGGCAACCACGTGAGCGCCCGGTTTCTGAATTCAGCGCGGGTTGATCAACCGCCTCCCACTTGATCAGTCGTGTTCCGAAAGGAACCCTTTTAAAGAGAGAACCCACATGCTTTTACACCTATCGACCTGGGCCGAGATCGGGCAATTCCTTGAACGCAGCCGCACCATCGTGATCCCGATCGGCTCCAATGAACAACACGGTCCGACCGGCCTTTTGGGGACCGACTGGATGTGCCCCGAAATCATTGCGTGCGAAGCGCAGAAGTCGGCAGACATCCTGATTGCGCCGACTTTTAACATCGGCATGGCCCAACACCATCTTGGATTCCCCGGGACCATTTCACTTCGCCCCTCGACGTTCATTGCGGCCATTGGCGACTGGGTGCGTTCGTTGGCCGCCCACGGGTTTGAAAGAATCCTCTTCCTCAATGGCCACGGCGGCAACGTCGCATCGATTGAAGCGGCGTTCTCGGAGCTTTACGCCGAAGCAAGCTTCGCTCGACGCCCTGCGGGGTTCGCGCTGAAGTTGTGTAATTGGTGGGATCTGGAGGGAATCGGTGAGTTGGCGCGGGAGCAGTTTCCTGAGGGGCACGGCATTCATGCCACGCCGTCCGAGATTGCCGTGACCCAATGGGCCTACCCGGATTCCATCAAAACCGCCGGGTACTCGCCGCAGATCGCGCCGTGGGGGCCGATTCGCGAAGCACTGGATTTCCGCGCACGCCATCCGGATGGCCGCATGGGCTCGGATCCGTCCCTGGCCACCCCGGACAAAGGCCGCGCTCTGGTGATGATGGCAGCGCAGAGCCTGGTGCAGGAAGTCGACGCCTTCAGCCGCGAATCGATACCCGGTTAAACAACCGAATCAAACGTTTTTCAACTAGCCCAGCGCCCGGAAGTTCCGGGCGTTGGCACGTTCTATTCGAGGAAAACCCATGATTGAACATGATGTTTATACCCGCCTGAAAGACCTCGGTATCGAGTTGCCCGCCACCGGTGCTCCCGCTGCTGCCTATGTAATGAGTGCGCAGAGTGGCAATGTCGTTTACCTGTCCGGCCATATCGCGAAGCAAGACGGCAAAGTCTGGGCAGGAAAACTGGGCGAAACGCTGACGACAGAGGAGGGCTATGTGGCCGCACGTTTGACCGCCATCGATTTGTTGGCGACGTTGCACGCGCATCTTGGCGATCTGAATCGGGTCACGCGGATTGTCAAAGTGCTGAGCCTGGTGAATTCAACGTCCGGTTTCACCGAGCAGCATCTGGTCACGAACGGCGCCTCGGAGCTGCTGGCCGAGGTGTTTGGGGATAAGGGAAAACACGCGCGCTCGGCATTCGGTGTGGCACAGATTCCGTTGGGCGCCTGTGTCGAAATCGAGATGACCGTGGAAGTCAGTTGAAGGCCGGGTAACAGTAAAACCTGTGGGGGCGAAGTGATTCGCCCCCACACTTGTTTTTAGAAATCAGAACAGCGTCCAGGTGTAACTGATGATCAGTCGGTTCTCGTTGATATCCGTGCGGTAGTTGGAGCGTGCCACCGCATTGCGCACTCGCACGCCGAGGCCTTTCAATGGGGCTGCCTGGAAGGTGTAACTGAGGTCGAGGTCACGCTCCCGATCTTTGCCTTCATAGCCCATCCCCGTCTTCACATTGTCGCCGGTGACATAACGTGTGCTGGCTAGCAGGCCAGGCACGCCGAGGGCCGCGAAGTCATAGTCATAGCGCAGTTGAAAGGAGCGCTCATGGGTGGAGACGAACTCGTAGGTCGGCAGTTCGTTGCCAAGGGCGCTGACATTGAGAAACACGCGAGGAAAGGGGCTGTCGCCGTACATGCCCTGGTAACCGGCATAGAACGTATGACCACCGAGCTTGGCCGATAGCAACGAGAAGAAGGACTGGTTGTCGACCTTGCCCACCAGTTTGCGACCTTCTTCCTGAGCGTCGTAGTAACCAAGATTGGCGCCCAGCACCCAACTGCCCACCGGCACACTGTGTTTCAAACCGAAGAAGTTCTGCTCGTAGATATCTTCCAGTCGGGAATGCCAGGCACTTACGGTGGTGCGGTTACTGTTGAACGCGTAATCGCCGCCCACGTAGTTGAAGGCATCACTCGACACTTGCCGTTGCGGCTTGTTGCCCAGCAACGCCTGGAGTTTGCTCTCGCCGGCTTCATTGCGCAGGGTCGTGGAGGTCAAATGACCGGCTTGCAGCGTCAGGCCGGGGATTTCGCTGCTGGTAATGCTCGCGCCCTGATAGGCCGGGGGCAGCAAGCGGATGTCGCTGAAGACCAGTGTCGGCAGGTTGGGTTGCAGTTCACCGACCTTCAGCTCGGTTTTGGAAACGCGCATCTTCGCCGCCAACCCGAGGCGACCATAATTGTCCGCGGCATGGCCATCGTCCTTGACCGGTAATAACCCCGAGTTGACCCGGTCCGGGCTGCTGTCGAGCTTGATGCCGAATTTGCCGATGGCATCCAGGCCGAATCCTACCGGCCCGGGCGTGTAGCCGGACTTGAAGTTGAGGATGAACCCTTGGGCCCATTCCTGAGCCATCGATTTTTCCGAGCCTCGGATATCGGAGAAGTCTCTGCTGAAAAAATAGTTTCGGGTTTGCAGGGTAGCGGTGGACTGTTCGACGAATCCGCTGTCGGCGGCTTGGGCAAGGTTGGCGCCAGCCCCGGTAAACAGCAGTACACACAGTTTGCCTTTGTCTCTGGTCATAATTTAACTCTTGTTTTTATTAGACATGACTCTCCCGTAGGCCCTCTGTCGGGGCTTGTGCGCGTGCGGGGGAGGTAAGACAGCCGGCAGGATGTGGCGCTCGCAGCCGCTCCGGTGTCGAGAGCGATGCTCGCTCCATTGACCAATGGCAGCAAGAGCAACTTAATTCAGAGATCGTTGCTCTGGAGGCAACGCTGATGGCAAGGCGTGAAAAGACTGCTACAGGAAAGTGGATCAGGACGCTGTAAACGTCGGACCCGCCAGAGCAGCGGGTCCGAAGGGGAGGGCTTAGAGTTTTGGCAACTGGCCGATGCGCCCGAACATCTCGGTCACGATTTGAAGGTCCAGCAGGAACTGGTCGACGGTCTTGAACTCGTTGTCGGTGTGGCCGGTGTATTTGACTTCGGGTCGGGCCAGGCCGAACTGCACGCCGTTGGGCAGTTCATGGACCGAAGTGGCGCCGGCCGAGGTGCCGAATTTGTGTTCCATGCCCAGGTTTTCGCTGGCCACGGCGAGAAGCGCCTTGACCCATTCACCCTCGGGATTGCGGTACATCGGTTCGGCGATCGAGTAATCGAAGGCCACCGCAACCTGGGATTTCTTGCTCCAGGCGTCGAGCTTGTCGGCGATTTCGCGCTTGAGCACTTCCGGGGACTTGCCCTTCGGTACGCGCAGGTTGACCGCGAGTTTGAAGGTGTTTTCATCCATCCCGACAAAGGTCAGGGAGGTGGTCAACGGCCCCATGAACGCATCGGAAAAACCGACCGCCAATTTGCCACCCAGATAATCGAGCCCCCAGTTGTCGGCAGCGTAGCGGGCCGCGTCGGTGATGTGGTTGTGCTTGAGGGCGACCTTGCCGTCGAGGCTGTTGATGAACACCAGCATTCTCGCCACCGGGTTGATTCCGGACTCGGGCTCGGAGGAGTGGGCGGAAACGCCGGTGACTGTCAGCGTGACGTCTTTGCCGACGACCTTGGCCGTCACCTCGAAGTCGCCGCCATTGCGCTTGGCGTACTCGGTACCGGCCTTTTGCAGGCTGGCGGCCAGCTCGGCGGGTTTGTCACTCAGCAGGGTGGCGACCGACGCCGACGGAATCTGGTTGGTGGCCAGGCCGCCAGTCATCGAGACGATTTCAGCGCCCTTGCCGTCAGCCTTGCGCTTGGGGAAGTTGGCCATGACGGTGCCGTAGCCTTTCTCGGCGATCACCACCGGGTAGCCACCATCCAGCGCCAGGTTGTAGTTCGGTGTGGGGTTGTGTTCGAAGTAATAAGGGATGGCGTCGCCGCTGGTTTCCTCGGTGGTGTCCACCAGCAGTTTGAAATTCCTCGCCAGCGGCAGCTTTTCTTCCTTGATGACTTTCATGGCGTAGAGCGCCACCACGATGCCGTTTTTGTCATCTTCGGTGCCACGGCCATACATGCGATCGCCAATCAGGGTGACCTTGAACGGATCGAGGCGGGTGCCGTCTTTCAGGACCCAGTTTTCCGGTGTCACGGGCACCACGTCGGCGTGGGCGTGAATGCCCACCACTTCATCGCCGCTCCCTTCGAGGGAGATTTCATAGACGCGGTTGTCGACGTTGCGAAAGGTCAGGTTGAAGGCCTGGGCCAGGCTCTTGATCTTGTCGGCGATCTTGATGAATTCAGGGTTATCGTGCTGGGCAACGCCGTCCACGCGGAAGGTCGGGATGGCCACCAGTTCGCGCAGCGTCTCGGTGGCGGCGCTGCCGTATTTCACCCGCGCATAGAGGCCGAGCAGGCGATGGATTTCGTTCTGCTGGTCGGCGGAAAGGCTCTTGTTGTCGAGGAAGGCAGAGATTGCCGTGCCGAGGTCGTCGGTTTTGGCCAGGTCGCTCTTGGCCACGCTTGTCAGGAACTGCCTGAAATCCGTGATCGATGCGTCACTGAACGTCTTGAGGATGGCCGCGCCTTGCTGCGGGGTAATGTTGGCGTGCGCTGCTGTGGTGAACGACGAAAGACTGGCCAGCATCAATGTTGTCGCGGCCAGGTGCTTGAATGAGAAGTCCATTGTTGAAGGCATTCCTTTGCAGGTGTCTGATTAATGAAACAAAACATTTCAACATTAACATTGTAGGAGCGAGCCTGCTCGCGATGGTTTAAAGGACGCTGCGTTTACCCAGGCAACACGCGTTTGCGTTAACGACCACCGCGAGCAGGCTCGCTCCTACATGGTTTCCTTCTAAATGTGCACAAACTAAAAAAATGCTTTGAGATGTTATAGGGTAACAATATAAGGTGCCCGGCAGGCTGTCCTGCGGGACACGTTTATTCACCCCTTGCGTTGCGAAACATCCATGACCCTTGCACCTTCTCGCTCCACCGGCACGGCAGTTGGCCGGCTTCTTTCCATCGATGCATTGAGGGGCATGGTGATTCTGTTCATGCTGCTCGATCACGTTCGCGAAACCTTTTTCCTGCATCGGCAGGTGTCCGACCCGATGGACATCACCACGACCGAGCCGGCGCTGTTTTTCAGTCGCACGCTCGCTCATTTATGCGCGCCGGTCTTCGTGCTGCTCACCGGTCTGTCGGCCTGGCTGTACGGTGAGAAGTACGCCGGCAAGGCCGACGTTTGCAGCTTCTTGTTCAAGCGCGGGCTGTTTCTGGTGGTGCTTGAGTTCACCCTGGTGAACTTCGCCTGGACGTTCCAGTTTCCGCCGACCGTCATTTACATGCAGGTGATCTGGGCCATCGGCTTGAGCATGCTGGCCCTGTCGGTGATGGTCTGGCTGCCGCGTCCGGTGTTGTTGCTCTTGAGCCTGGCGATCATCGCCGGTCACAACGTGCTGGACAGTCTGCATTTTCCGATCGAATCGGCGATGCACGTGCCATGGGCGATCCTCCATGATCGCGGCTGGATCGAACTGTCCGAAGGGTTTCGGCTGCGCACGTCCTATCCGGTGCTGCCGTGGATCGGTGTCATTGGTTTGGGTTACGCCATGGGCCCGTGGTTCGGGCGAGCGGCGCAGGCCAAGGGGCGCCAGCGCAAGTTGCTGCTCTGTGGCGTTTTGGGGCTGGCCGGTTTCGTCGCACTGCGGCTGCTCAACGGTTATGGCGAGAAGCCATGGAGCGTTGGCGATACGTCCGTGCAAACACTGATGAGTTTTTTCAACATCACCAAGTACCCGCCGTCGCTGCTGTTTATTGCGCTGACCCTGAGCATCGGATGTTTGCTGCTTCTCTGGTTTGAGCACTTGCAGAAGAGCCGATGGTTGCGTCCCTTGACGGTGTTTGGATCAGCGCCGATGTTCTTCTATCTGTTGCACCTCTACGCACTGAAGGTTTTGTATCTCATCGCTGTAGCGCTGTTCGGATTGAATCAGGGCGCGTACTTCGGTTTCGACTCGGTAGGCGCGGTTTGGATCGCCGCAATCCTGTTGGCCATTGCGCTTTATCGCCCGGTCCGTTGGTTCTCCGGGCTGAAGGCCCGACGTCGCGACATCGCCTGGCTCAAATACCTGTAATGCCCATGAATGCACTTTTATAAAGCCGTGAGGCCTCGGTCTGCACTATGCGAAGGCAAAAGTCTGGAGCCTGTTCGGTGCTCGCGCCTGAAAAACGCTGCGCAATCAGCGTTTTCGCGATCTGGCACAAACACTGCAATACACCGGACAGGCCCACCATAAACGCAGTCGAGTGGGCAGCCCCCTCGGTCAACGACGATCGAATCATGGGCAACATCGGTGGATCAGGCATAGACGTCTGGTGCTAACACCGCAAAAGAACAGGCAAAGACGCCTGGAACCGCAAGGTTTCAGGCGTTTTTTTTTGCTTTTTGAACCGTTTTAGCCGGGTGCTTCTTATGAATTCCAATGTTGCCGCGTTGAACAAAGTGCAAACGCTGATCGTGATCGGCAATGGCATGGTCGGACATCATTGCGTCGAGCAGTTGATTGAGCGGGGCGCGCTTGACCAGTATCGGCTGCACGTCTTCAGCGAGGAGCCGATGCGTGCCTACGACCGCGTGCATCTCTCCGAGTACTTCTCGGGGCGTGATGCCGAATCGTTGGCGCTGTCCGATGCGTCGCTTTACCAGACGCCGGGCGTCACCCTGCATTTGGGTGTGCCGGTGCTGGAAATCGACCGCACCCGTCGCCAGGTGATTACCGCGCAAGGCAGCATCCCTTACGACAAGTTGGTGTTGGCCACCGGCTCTTACCCGTTTGTGCCGCCAGTCGAAGGTGCCGAAGGCGATTCGCGCCTGGTGTATCGAACCCTTGAAGACCTCGATGCGATCCGTGCCGCAGCAGCCAATGCCCGACGCGGCGTCGTGGTCGGCGGTGGCCTGCTGGGCCTTGAAGCCGCCAATGCCCTGAAAAGCCTCGGCCTGGAAGCGCATGTGGTGGAATTCGCCCCGCGCCTGATGCCGGTGCAACTGGACACAATGGGTGGGCTCGCGCTCAAGTCGCAGATCGAAAGACTCGGTGTCGGTGTGCACCTGTCGCGCTCTACTCAATCGATCAGCGCGGGCGAGGAATATCGCTACCGCATGAACTTCGCCAATGACGAGTTCCTTGAAACCGACCTGATCGTGTTCTCGGCGGGCATCCGTGCACAAGATGCGCTGGCCCGGCAATGCGCGCTGGAAATCGGCCCGCGCGGCGGCGTAGTGATCAATGACGAATGCCTGAGCAGCGATCCGGACATTTACGCCATCGGCGAATGCGCCTCCTGGAACGGCAGTCTTTTTGGCTTGGTCGCGCCGGGCTACCAGATGGCGCGCGGTGTCGCGGCACGTCTGTGCAACGACACGGCCGAGCCGTTTCTGGGCGCCGACATGTCGACCAAACTCAAACTGCTGGGCGTTGACGTCGGCTCCATCGGCGATGCCCACGGCAACACGCCAGGCGCACGCAGTTATCAGTTCATCGACGAAACCACGGCCAGCTATCGACGGCTGGTGGTGGATGCCTCGGGCAAGCATGTCATCGGCGCGGTGCTGGTCGGCGACAACAGCTATTACGACACGCTGCTGCAATACATGCAGAACGCGATTGCCTTGCCGGGGGAACCCGCCAGCCTGATCCTGCCGTCATCCGAAGGCGCGCCGACCCTGGGCCCGGGCGCGTTGCCCGAATCGGCCACGGTCTGCTCGTGCCACAACGTCACCAAGGGTTCCATCTGCTCGGCCATCGATGGCGGCTGCACCGACCTGGGCCTGCTCAAGTCTCAGACCAAAGCCTGCACCGGCTGCGGCGGTTGCGCCGGTCTGCTCAAGCAAGTGTTCGAACATGAGTTGATCGCCCGGGGCGTCAGTGTCGACAAAAGCCTGTGCGAACACTTTGCCTATACCCGTCAGGAACTGTATGCGCTGGTCCGCGTAGAAGGGGTCATCACCTTCGAAGAACTGCTGGCTAAACACGGCCGCGGCCACACCGGTTGCGACGTCTGCAAGCCGGCCGTGGGCTCGATTCTCGCGTCGTGCTGGAACCAGCCGATCATGGACGCATCGCTGGTGCCGTTGCAGGACACCAACGACACCTTCATGGCCAACATGCAGAAAAACGGCACCTATTCGGTGGTGCCGCGCATTCCCGGTGGTGAAATCACGGCCGACAAACTGATCGCGATCGGTGTGGTGGCGAAAAAATACGACCTCTACACCAAAATCACCGGCGGTCAGCGGATCGACCTGTTCGGCGCGCAGCTGCATGAATTGCCGGACATCTGGGCCGAGCTGATCGAAGCAGGTTTCGAAACCGGGCACGCCTACGGCAAATCGACCCGGACGGTGAAGTCGTGCGTCGGCAGCACCTGGTGCCGTTATGGCGTGCAGGACAGCGTGCAAATGGCCCTGACCATCGAGGACCGCTACAAGGGATTGCGCTCGCCGCACAAGCTCAAGTTCGCAGTGTCCGGTTGCACCCGTGAGTGCGCCGAAGCCCAGAGCAAAGACGTCGGCGTGATCGCCACCGAGAAGGGCTGGAACCTCTACATCGCCGGTAACGGCGGCATGCGCCCGCGCCACGCCGAGCTGTTCGCCACAGACCTGGACGATGCCACGCTGATCCGCTACATCGACCGTTTCCTGATGTTCTACATCCGCACCGCCGACAAACTGCAACGCACCTCGGTGTGGCGCGAAAGCCTGGAGGGCGGCCTCGACTTCCTCAAAGAGGTGATCATCAACGACAGCCTCGGGCTCGGCGCCGAACTCGAATCGCAGATGCAACTGGTGGTCGACCGCTACGAATGCGAATGGGCCAACGCCCTCAAAGACCCGGAAAAACTCAAGCGCTTCCGGACCTTCGTCAACGACAAACGCCCGGACCCGGACATCCATTTTGTCCAGGAACGCGGCCAACGGCGCCCGATCATGGCTGCCGAACTCAACCTGATCCCTGTCACCGAGGAGATTGCCTGATGAGCCAGTCCACTACCCAACGCATCGATTCCCTGGCCGACAGCGATGTCTGGCAAACCGTGTGCGAGCAGCAGGACCTTGTCTCTAACTCCGGCGTCGTCGTGTGGCTCGACGGCGCACAAGTGGCGCTGTTCTACCTGCCGGGCGCGGAGGGCAGAAGCCTCTACGCCATCGACAACCATGACCCGCAATCCGGGGCGAACGTCATCGGGCGCGGGCTGGTCGGCAGCATCAAGGGGGACCTCGTGGTTGCTTCACCGATCTACAAACAGCATTTTCGCCTCGAGGACGGCAGTTGCCTGGAGTATCCACAGCAACGTTTGCGGGTCTGGCCGGTGCGGCTTAACGGCGGCGTGGTGGAAGTCGGGCTGGCTTGAGGTCAAGCATCGGCAATGAGCAACGATAGCGGAGGCAACCATGAAAACAGCCGCACAGCTGCTGAAACTGAAAGTCGTGCAAAACCAGCACGTGCACAGCATCGCGCCAGACCAGATGGTGCTTGAAGCACTGAAAATGATGGCCGAGAAGAATGTGGGCGCGCTGCCGGTCATCGAAGCGGGGCAGGTGGTCGGCGTTATCAGCGAGCGCGACTATGCACGCAAGGTCGTTCTTCAGGGACGATCCTCGGTCGGCACGCCGGTACGCGACATCATGAGCGCGCCGGTGGTGACAGCCGACAGTCTGCAGAGCATCGAGCGCTGTATGGAAGTCATGACCGACAGCCACCTGCGGCATCTGCCGGTGTTAGATAACGGCGAGCTGATCGGGTTGTTGTCGATTGGCGACCTGGTCAAAGAGGCAATTGTCGAGCAGGCCGATTTGATCCGGCAATTGGAGTACTACATTCGCGGGCACTAAGCGGGCCGGGGGCATGCTGAAGCCGTATTGGCGCGCGCGGGCGAAGCGTTGAGCCTGCGTCGCAACATGCAAAGCACCTGACAAATTTTTTTTGAAATCAAGGGGTTGCCAGTCTTCGGAAATCAGTACATAATTCACGCCATCGAAAGCACTGACCGCTGAAAAAGCTCAATGTTTTCAAGGAGTTAGATCTAGATCTTCTCCAAGACTGTACGCGTTTGATGTTGTGCTACATGACATCAGATGTTTGAGGCCGAGTAGCAAAATGGTTATGCAGTGGATTGCAAATCCACCTACGCCGGTTCGATTCCGACCTCGGCCTCCACTTTAAACAAGCTCCGTAGATCGATGATTTACGGAGCTTTTTTATTTGCGTCGTCCTGCAAGATTTAGTCTTGAAATGGGCGTTTGCAAACTTGCTTCACCGGGACGGGATGTATATATTTCGTCCTCTGCTGCACAGGCGTCAGAACTGACAGATCGTCATTTGTCAGCCATCAGACTGCCTGACCGCGCTACCGCCCGAATGGCGAAACTGGTAGACGCATGGGACTTAAAATCCCCCGCTCGTAAGGGCGTGCCGGTTCGATTCCGGCTTCGGGCACCATGAATATCAAGGGCTTGCGTGAGATACCTCACGCAGGCCTTTTTCATTTTTACTCGGCTATTTCTCGAAGTGTTCTGCGAAGATCACTTTGCCGACTTCATCTTCTTGCGAGGCCCAGGATGGCATGGAAGACACTTAGGTACCTGATGGTATCGGCCATCGTTCTGGCGAGCGTGGTCTACGCGTCAAGGTATGCGTACTTCAATTACTACATGGAGTACCAGGCTAAAAACCTTGTCAGGGATTATCTGAAAGACCCTCAATCCGCGGTGTTCAGGAACATTGACTCCAGGCACCAGGTATTTTGCGGCGAGGTGAACAGCCGAAACAGCTTCGGGGGAATGGTCGGTTTTTCAAGGTTCATCGCACTTCCTCGCGATAGCAGAGTTTTTCTGGAGGAAGAGTTTGAAAGCCGAAACGCTGGGGAATTGTTTGAGCAGTCGTGGAGGCTGACCTGCGAACCGGCTTGAGTGGGACTCTTACCGTAATTTATAAAATCAAGGGTTTGCGAGCGAAAGCTGATGCAAACCCTTGTTTGTTTCCGGTCAACTAT
The DNA here is from genome assembly GCF_019946675.1 of Pseudomonas sp. BF-B-15. NCBI lineage: Bacteria > Pseudomonadati > Pseudomonadota > Gammaproteobacteria > Pseudomonadales > Pseudomonadaceae > Pseudomonas > Pseudomonas sp. BF-B-15. The sequence continues at coordinate 58,590 of NZ_JAGYFZ010000012.1, read as the reverse complement.
TTTCACTTGCCGCTTTTGTCCGCAGGCTGATTCGCCTTGCGTCGATCAGCGCCGGAAGGGTTGCCGGTGTCAACGAGCCTTCTTTCTCGCAATATATTTTGCAATGCCTGACGAGCTGCCGGATCAAGCTGATGTTCTCTTGCTTTGAGCTCCAGCAAGATCGGGCTGGACCAGCGGCAGTATTCTTCTTCCGCCTCACGGATCGTCGTCATTTACTCCTCCTTGATCGGGCGCCTGCCCACATCGTCGGGGCAGAATCGATGCGATAGAAACCCTAGCTGAGGAAAACGCTTATCGCCAAAAATGAAATGGCATACAGCGCTATTGAACTGATCGTCGAATAATCTATTCGGCTGATCTCAACCCCAGACACCGGTAGCCACCGTGCGGCGAACATAGTCGCTGAAGTCCCGCGCCGGGCGACCCAGTGCACGCTGTACGCCGTCAGCCACCGGTGTATTGCGGCCATCGAGTACGGTGGTGAAGAGGTACAGCACGAGTTCAATCAGCTCTGTTGGTAGTTGGGCCTGTTCCAGCGCCTGGCGATAGGCGTCGGGTGGCACGGCGACGAAACCGACATCGCGTTTGGACGCGTGGGCAATTTCGGCGGTGGCCTCTGCAAAGGTCAGCGCGTGCGGGCCCGTCAGCTCATAGAGTTGGCCTGAATGCCCCGGTTTGGTCAGCGCCTCAACCGCAATCTCGGCGATGTCTTCCACGTCGACAAAGGGCTCGGCGATGTTGCCGACGGGGAGGGCGAGTTCTCCTTGCAGGATTGGCTCAAGAAAGTGCGCTTCGCTGAAGTTCTGAAAGAACCAGCTGGCCCGCAGGATGGTCCAGTCCACGCCGCTGTTTTGAACGACGCGTTCTGCCTGTTCAGCTTCAACTTCGCCGCGCCCTGACAACAGCACCAGATTGCGGACGCCGCTTTTAACGGCCTGATCGGTGAATGCCTGCACAGTTTCAACCGCACCGGGGACCGCAAGGTCTGGCTGGAATGAAATGTACACCGCGTGAATACCCCCAAGCACCGCTTCCCAGGTGGAGCGATCCTCCCAGTCGAACGCCGGATCCGCCCCGCGAGAGCCCAAGCGAACAGGCACATCGGCCGCTTGCAGCCGTTGAGTGATCCTCCTCCCGGTTTTGCCTGTTGCGCCGAGAATCAGAATTGTCTCTTGGGTGGTTTTCATCGCGTTCATCTCCATCGGTTTAATGTGAGTGATGCTCATGTTTAAAAAGATGATAAACGCTCATGTTTTGTCGTCAACTGGAAGAACCGGTGAAACCGACGTACGGGCGGTGCTAAGGTGAGGCTATGTCATGTTATTGATCGGGAAGCACGCCAGTGCCGAAGAAAACCACCGAAGCCCACGAGCAAGCCGTTTCAGAGACCGTCCGGCGCAATCCCACGCAGCAGCGCAGCCGCGAACGCCAGGAGCGAATCCTGGCGGCGGGGACGCAATTGATTGCGAGCAAGGGCAGCGATCAAGTGAAAATGAGTGAAATCGCCGAAATGTGCGGGATTTCGATCGGCTCGCTTTATCAGTATTTTCCAGACAAGAGTTCGGTGATTCGCACCTTGGCCGAGCGCTATAACGCCGAAAGCCGTCGTTGCATCGAAGTCGCCATGGTTGCGGTCGAGGACGCGCAAGGGCTGCGCGAGGCCTTTTCAGAGCTGTTGGACGAGTATTACGAGATCTTCCTGGCGACACCGGCGATGCGTGACATCTGGTCAGGCATGCAGGCAGACAAGCAACTCATGGCGCTGGAACTGCAGGAGTGTCGGATTGCCGGCGGGTTATTGGCGGATGCGATGCTGCGGGTAAACCCCAGCAGCGATATACAACAGGTTCAGGCGTCTGCCTTTCTGATCTGGAGTCTGGGCGAGGCGACAATGCGCCTGGCCATCTCATGCGCTCCCGAGGAGGGACGCGCGCTGGTCGAAGCGTTCAAGCGGATGTCTTTGCGAGAAATCATGGGGCCGGCGGCCGGGCCGAGTGAACGTGCTTCAACCGCCGAACCTGTCCGTTAAACGAATGGTTGACCGCTAAAACCACGGGGCAACCGTTGCAGCCCGGCCATGGCGGTAAGCCGCTCGACCCATGCTGCGCGCCAGTCATTGGCAGTGTGAGTGGCTTTGGCTTTGCGTGCTGCGCGGCGTGCCGCGTTGCGTTGGTCTTTGCGTGCATCCTTGTATGCATCGGTGTTTCGGCAACTTCTGCATTTCACTCGGTTCAGTTCAGTGGTTGAGGTGAGCTTGCTGCCTTTGTGGCCGCAAGCCAGATGCCCGGCAACTTTGAAGTGAGTAACCATCAGACGCCTCCTTCGTGACGTGTGACCGTTTGACCTCACGCGAGTGATGACGTTCGTTGAGCGCAGGCGAGCAAAAAGAAGGCCCGCATGCGGGCGGGCCAAGGGATATTTCAAAAGGAGTAGGGCCACAGTAAGGCGTGAGTTGTGAAGGCTGTGTGAAATGACCGGACAAAAAAAATCCCGGTACAGGGCCGGGTTTGGGATTCAGTAGCAGGTGATCAGGCAAGGACGCACCCGGTGACGATCATCGTCGCCGTTCATGCGTCCTGGCCGTGCGCTCGTGTCCGGAGTCCAGATCGAATCATCTGAACCGCGGCAGCGGCGGCTCGACAGGTTTGAGCGAAGACAGCGTGTTACGAATCAGCGGCGTGTCCTTCTCGATGTCGTTCAGGCGATCACGAATCCTGAGGGCGGTCGGATGCCCGCCTTGATGATCGACCCAGTCGGCGATTTCCTTGCACGCTGCGGCCAAGCGAACCTGGCGCGAGTCGAGCAGGGTGAGCAGGGTGGTGATGGACTCTTTTTCGGACATGGCAAACACCTCCGTTCAAGAAACCTGGCAGTGGCAGCAAAAAGCCCGCAAAGAGCGAGCTTTCTGCCGATGGGGTCGCTGTTCCCTCAGCCATTTTTCAGTATAGACCCGGACTTCAGCCTTGTCGGGCCACCACTTGCGATCGGGCATTGAGTTGATCGCACGTGCGTTGGGCTTTTTCTTCAAGATCGTAGCCGTCACCGATGTAGCCGTTAGTCCGGGTATCGGTGATGCGATACCAGACGGCGGCTTCAGGTGGCTGATGTTGGTCTTCGCCGGCTCGGCGGCCATAAACGATGATCTTGTTGCAACGCTTAACAACGTAAATGTCTTCCATGGCTTCACTCGAAGCTAATTTGTGTCACAACAACTATAGAAGCCATTTGTAATCGCGCAAAAAATGAACAGGTCAGTTCGTCGGTTGAGTCGCCTCGATCATCTTCTCCAAATACATCGCCAGCCCGACTTCCTCGGTCCTCAAGCCTTTACGTGTTCTCGGGCGCGGTAACTCGGCCAATGCCCCCATCAGGAAACCCTCAAGCACCGCCGGGTGGATATAGCACTTGCGACAAACTGCCGGGGTGTTGCCAAGTTGCCTGGCGACGTTCTTGACCATCTCCACCACATGCCGCCTGGCGTCTGATTCCGGTTCCCACTGCAAACCGCGCAACACCGACAACGCCAGCGCGCTGCCTGCCCAGGTGCGGTAATCCTTGGCGGTGAAGTCGGTGCCGGTGAGGGTTTGCAGGTAGGCGTTGACGTCGGAGGAACTGACGGTGTGCCGCTCGCCGCTTTCATCCAGATACTGAAACAGGTTCTGCCCGGGAATCTCCTGGCAGCGTTTGATGATTCGTGCCAGGCGCCGGTCTTTCACGGTGATCTGGTGCTCGACGCCGCTCTTGCCCCGGAACTGGAACCGGATCGCACTGCCGTTGATCTCGACGTGCCGGTTGCGCAGCGTGGTCAGCCCATACGAGCGGTTGTCCCGGGCGTACTGCGTGTTGCCGACCCGAATCAATGTCGCGTCGAGCAAGGTAATGACCGTGGCCATGACCTTGTCACGGCTGAAGCCCGGCGCGGCCAACAGCGTTTCAAGCTGTTTGCGCAGTTTCGGCAGGGCGAGTCCGAAATCCCGCAGGCGCGAGTATTTGTCGGCATCGCGCACTTCGCGCCAGCGCGGGTGATAACGGTATTGCTTGCGCCCCCGGGCATCACGGCCTGTGGCTTGCAGATGCCCACGCGGGTCGGCGCAAATCCAAACGTCGGTGTAGGCCGGGGGGACGGCGAGGGCATTGATACGTTTGATTTGCTTTGGGTCGGTGATGCGTTTTCCGTCCGGGTCGAAGTAGCAGAACTTGCCACGCAGTTTCTTGCGGGCGATGCCGGGCTGGGTGTCATCGACATAATGCAGGTCAGGTGGCAGCACATCAGTCAGCGTGGAGTCGGGCATGGCGGTAGTCCTTGGCGACGAATCAGGGGCCGTTACAGCCATTGACCGCGTGCCAGTGAAGTCGTGCCAGCGGGTTTACGCCAGCACCGCCACCGCTTTGATTTGCGCCCAGAGCTGTTGGCCGGGATGCACGTGCAACTGATCCCGGGAGTAGCGGGTGATTCGCGCCAGCAGCGGTGTGCCGGCCGCATCCAGACGGATCAGCACGTGGGCGGCGTTGTCTGCGCCCATTTCACTGATCACGGTCACCGGCAGACGGTTGAGGATGCTGCTTTGCTCGGCGCTGTGCAGGCTCAGGCTGACATCGCGCGCCTGGACCTTGCAACGCAGCGCCTGGCCGGGGTCCATCGGCGTGTGCGTCACGCGGATGTTCAGAGCGGTGTCTGGCAGTTGCAAGGTCAGCAACTGATAATCGGCGTCATAGGCACTGACATGACCCTCGATCACCACGCCGGCGTCATCGCCCAACGCCAAAGGCAAATCGAGCCGGGCCAGCGTTTCGCCGATAGGGCCACTGGCCAGGGCTTTGCCGTTGCTGAGCAGGACGATGTGGTCGGCCAGTCGCGCCACTTCATCCTGGGAATGGCTGACATACAGCACCGGGATGTCCAGCTCATCGTGCAGCCTTTGCAGGTAGGGCAGGATCTCGCTTTTACGTTGCGAATCCAGCGCCGCCAGCGGTTCGTCCATCAGCAACAGTTTCGGGCTGGTGAGCAGCGCGCGGGCAATGCCGACACGCTGTCGCTCGCCACCCGACAAGTGCTGCGGATGGCGGTCCAGCAGATGACCGATACCCAACAGCTCCGTCGCGTGCGCCATGTCGACCCGGCGTTGGTGTCTGGGGATTCGCTTGAGGCCGAACTGCAGGTTCGCCAACACCGACAGGTGCGTAAACAGACTGGCTTCCTGGAAGACATAGCCGATTGCGCGTTTGTGCGGTGCTACGAAAATCTTCTTGTCGCTGTCCTGCCAGACTTCATCGTTGACCTGGATAAAGCCTTGTTCGGCCCGTTCCAGGCCCGCAATACAGCGCAAACAGGTGGTCTTGCCCGAGCCGGAATGGCCGTAAAGCGCGGTGACGCCACGGCCGGGCAGTTGCAAGTCCACATTCAGGGCGAACCCCGAATACCTCAGTTTCAGACGTGTTTGAATCATCGATCAGCTCCAGCCCGCTTTGGTTTTACGGCTGGAGTACAGCGCCAGCAACACGGCAAACGAGAACACCAGCATCGCCCCGGCCAGCCAGTGGGCCTGGGCGTATTCCATGGCTTCGACGTGATCGTAGATCTGCACCGAGACCACACGGGTCTTGTCGGGGATGTTGCCGCCGATCATCAGCACCACGCCAAACTCACCGACGGTGTGGGCGAAACCGAGAATCGCGGCGGTGATGAACCCCGGTCGGGCCAGAGGCAGGATCACGCTGAAAAAAGTGTCCCAGGGATTGGCGCGCAAGGTCGCAGCTACTTCCAGCGGGCGGGTGCCAATGGCAGAAAAAGCGTTTTGCAACGGCTGGACCACGAACGGCATCGAATAGAGCACCGAGCCGATTACCAATCCGGCAAAACTGAACGTCAGGGTGCCAAGCCCCAGCGATTGAGTGAAGTGGCCGATAAAGCCGTTAGGGCCAAGCGCCAGCAACAGATAAAAACCGATCACCGTGGGCGGCAGCACCAGGGGCAGGGCGACAATCGCCCCGACCGGGCCGCGCAGCCAGGATTGGGTGCGCGAAAGCCATAACGCAATCGGAGTGCCGATCACCAGCAGGATAACCGTCGTCAGGGACGCCAGTTTCAGGGTCAGCCAGATGGCGGAAAAATCGGCACTCGACAGGGTCATTTAGAGTTGGTAACCGTAGGATTTGATGACAGCAGCGGCTTTCGGACCTTTGAGGTAGTCAACCAGCGCCTTGGCAGCCGGGTTGTCCTTGCCTTTGTTGAGGATCACCGCGTCTTGTTTGATCGGGTCGTGCAGGCTGGCTGGAACGATCCACGCCGAACCGCTGGTGACTTTGCCGTCTTTGTAGATCTGCGACAAGGCGACAAAGCCCAGTTCTGCGTTACCGGTTGAGACAAACTGATAAGCCTGGGTGATGTTCTGGCCTTCAACGATCTTGTCCTTGACCTTGTCGGTCAGGCCCTGCTTGGCCAAAACCTGGGTGGCAGCCAGGCCATAAGGGGCGGCTTTCGGGTTGGCGATGGACAGATGCTGATATTCGTTCTTTTTCAGCACATCCCCTTTGGCATCGACGTAACCGTCCTTGGCTGACCACAACGCCAGGGTGCCAACGGCGTAGGTGAAGCGCGAGCCCTTGACGATGTCGCCTTCGGCTTCGAGTTTTTGCGGGGTGGTGTCGTCCGCCGAGAGGAACACTTCAAACGGCGCGCCATTCTTGATCTGCGTATAGAACTGGCCGGTTGCACCAAAGGAGGTGACCAGTTTGTGCCCGGTGTCTTTCTCGAAATCAGCAGCGATAGCCTGGATCGGCGCGGTGAAGTTGGCCGCGACGGCGACCTGGACTTCGTCCGCCTGGGCCGCGCCAATGGCGAACACAGCAAGCAGGCTCGCCAGGCAAGTAGGGGCAAAACGTGAGGCACGAATGGTCATGAAACGGCTCCGTTGTAGGCAGGGACAGCGAGGGGTTAAAACGCTATATAGCGGAATATATAGCGAATTGCCTGCAAACGGAATGTGTTGATCTCGATTGCATTGCGGCGAAACGCCTCGCCCCAGGTCTTGTGCCTAGCGGTGCAACAGTTTCGCCAAGCCGTCTTGGGCCAGACGCTGCGTCAATTCTGCTGTCGTCATCTCACCCCCCAACCTGAATGCCTGCCCGGCCCAGAGGTTGCTGAAATCCGCTTCGCCCTTTGCCCGCAACGGCATCAACGCCCCACCTGCCAACGGGAAGGCCGGTGCTTTATCGCAGATCGGTCCGAGTTCGCGCATCACGCGATTGAGAATCCCGCGTGCCGGGCGGCCAGTGAAAATGTTGGTGACGGCGGTCTCGCTTTCTTTGGCCGTGCGCAACGCCTTGTGGTGAGAGGCGCTGACCTTGGCTTCCGGTGTAAACAAATACGCCGTGCCCACCTGCACCGCGGACGCGCCCAACAGAAACGCCGCCGCCACGCCCCGTGCGTCGGCAATGCCGCCAGCGGCAATCACCGGCACTTTCACCGCGTCGACAATTTGCGGCAGCAGCGCGAAGAGGCCCACCTGGCTGCTCAAATCGTCGCTGAGAAACATGCCCCGATGGCCACCGGCTTCGTAACCCATGGCGATGATCGCGTCGCAGCCATGCTGCTCAAGCCAGACGGCTTCTTCGACAGTCGTCGCCGAAGACAGCACTTTCGCCCCGGTCGCCTTGACGCGATCCAGCAGGGATTTTTCCGGCAGGCCGAAGTGAAAGCTCACCACTTCGGGGCGGCATTCTTCGATCACTTCACAGGTTGCGTTATCGAACGGCGCGCGATTGGACACGGGTGTCGGTGCGTCGAAATCCACGCCGAGTTCGCGGTAGTAGGGTTGCAGCAGATTCTTCCAGTCCCGGGCACGTTGCTCGTCGGCAGGGGGCGGCTGATGGCAGAAGAAGTTGACGTTGATCGGGCGTTGAGTGTGTTGGCGAATGGTCTTCAATTCTTCGCGCAACTGCTCGGTGGTCAGCATGGCCGCGGGCATCGAGCCCAGGCCGCCGGCATTGCTCGCGGCGATGACCATGGCTGAACCGGTTGCGCCAGCCATCGGAGCCTGGATGATCGGCAGTTCGATCCCCAGCAAATCGATAATTCGGGTATCTGGCCATTGGCTCATTTCAAGGTTCTCCGGGTCATAACGGGGCAGGGCTGCAGGACGGGACTTGTATCAGCAAAGACAGGCGCAAGACCCATCGGGTTTCAGGATGGGGCATTCCTGGATTGGCTTAAAGTCGGGTACGGCAAAAGGTTGCAGTGTGATATTCCAGTAGCACGACAACTGAATGATCTGACAGGAGACGACAATGTTCCAAGGCATTTTGATCGACAAAGACGACAGCGGTTACCGGGCCACACTGCAAGAGATCAATGACGATCAACTGCCCGAGGGCGATGTGACAGTGCGTGTGGCGTACAGCACGCTGAACTTCAAGGACGGTCTGGCGATCACCGGCAGCAGCCCGGTGGTGCGAAAATTCCCGATGGTGCCGGGCATTGATCTGGCGGGGACTGTCGAAGTCAGTGGGCATCCGGACTACAAGGTCGGTGATCAAGTCGTACTCAATGGCTGGGGAGTCGGTGAAGGGCATTGGGGCGGATTGGCGCAGAAGGCGCGCCTGAATGGCGACTGGCTGATTCCGTTGCCTCGGGAATTCACCGCTGCCCAGGCAATGGCGATCGGCACGGCCGGTTACACGGCGATGCTGAGCATCCTGGCCTTGGAACATAACGGTGTGACGCCTGAGCAGGGTGACGTTCTGGTCACGGGCGCCAACGGTGGTGTAGGCAGTTTCGCCATCGCGCTGTTGAACAAGCTCGGCTACCGGGTGGTCGCGTCCACTGGCCGCACCTCCGAACACGACTACCTCAAGCAATTGGGTGCCAGCGAAATCATCGACCGCGCGACATTGTCCGAGCCGGGAAAACCACTGGCCAAGGAGCGTTGGGCGGCTGTGATCGACTCGGTCGGCAGTCACACCCTGGCCAACGCCTGTGCCAGCACGAAAGCCAACGGCACTGTCGCCGCGTGTGGTTTGGCGCAAGGCATGGACTTTCCGGCCTCTGTCGCCCCGTTCATTTTGCGCGGCGTGACCCTGGCCGGAATCAACAGCGTGACCCAACCCAAAGCCAAGCGGGTATTGGCATGGAACCGTCTGGCCAAGGATCTGGACTTTGCCTTGCTGCCGCTGATCAGCCACGAAATCGGTTTGAGTGAGGCGATCGATGCGGCACCGCGATTGCTCGCCGGTCAGCTGCGTGGCCGTGTGGTGGTGGATGTGAATCGCTGAAAGCAAAAATCGCAGCCTGCGACTGCGGCAGGCTGCGATCTTTTGATTTATTGGCTTTCGCGCTCCAACAACTGCCGCTTGCGCTCCACGCCCCAACGATACCCCGACAAGTTGCCGTCACTGCGCACCACGCGGTGGCACGGGATCGCCACCGCCAGGCTGTTCGCGCCGCAGGCCTGGGCCACGGCGCGCACCGCTTTCGGTGAGCCGATGCGCTGCGCGACATCGGCGTAACTGGCGGTGCTGCCGACAGGAATTTCCCGCAGGGCTTGCCAGACGCGCTCCTGAAACGCCGTGCCGCGCACATCCAGAGGCAAGTCCAGGCCGATGGCCGGCGCTTCGATAAACCCGACGACCTGAGCGATCAACTGCTCGAACCCGTGGTCGGCGCCGATCAGGTTGGCCCGCCGAAACTTGTCCTGCAGGTCGCACACCAATTGGTGCGGATCATCACCCAGCAGAATCGCGCACACACCGCGTTCGCTTTGCGCCACCAGAATCGCCCCTAAAGAACACTGGCCGACGGCAAACCGAATGTCGTTGTTCTGGCCTTCGGCGCGGTAGTCGCCAGGTTTCATCCCCAACAATTGATCCGCCGCCTCATAAAATCGGCTATTGGAATTGAAACCGGCGTCATACAAGGCATCGGTCACCGAGCCTCCATCGATCAAGCGTTGGCGAACCTTGCGTGAACGGTGGGCCGTGGCGTAGCCCTTGGGCGTCAATCCGGTCACGGCTTTAAACACTCGGTGAAAGTGGAAGCTGCTCAGGCCCGCCACGTCGGCCAACTCACTCAGTGCCGGCAGATGCTCTGCGGTCTCGATCTGACGGCACGCGGCGGCCACCGTTGCGGCATGTTGCGCGGCGACGTCACTTTGATCTTTCGCTGCGCGTTTGCTCGGGCGGTAACCGGCCGCCTGGGCTTGCTCGGCGGTGTCGAAGAATTCGACGTTCTGCGGCTTGGGCAAGCGCGCCAGACTGCTGGGGCTGCAATAGATGCCGGTGGTTTTCACTGCATACACAAACTGCCCGTCTGCGCGGGGATCGCGTGCGACGACGGCGGCCCAGCGCGGATCGTTTTCGGTGGCGATTCTTGTCGATTGGCGTGTCATGGCTTCTTGTCCGTTGACCTGTTTGATTCAGATTAACCAGCCGGCGCAGTCGTCGCACTCCGGGGCTTGCGGTCAAATTCGGGGATTCATTTTGCGGTACGAAACGTGAAGTTGATCCGTTGCTCGCCCATTCGCGGGTGCTGACCGTCCTTGATCGGCAAGACACCGTGATAACGCAAGCGATCAACGCCGCCCCAGACCACGATATCGCCGTGCAACAGTGGTACTCGCTGGCTTTTATCGCTGCGTTCAAACCCGCCGAACAGGAACATCGCCGGCAAGCCCAGGGAGACCGAAACGATCGGTGCTGCGTAGGACGCTTCATCCTTGTCTTGATGCAAAGACATTTTGGCGCCGGGGACATAACGGTTGATCAGGCACGAATCGGGTACGAAATCAGCAAAACCGGCTTCGCGCGCCGCCGCTTGTGCGAGCGCCAAAAACACCGCGGGCATGGCCGGCCAGGGCGCGTCGGTTTGCGGATCATTGCGGGTGTAGCGATAACCGCTGCGGTCGGTGGTCCAGCCCCAGGTACCGCAACTGCTCATGGCTGCCGACATGATGAAGCCGCCGGGCGTGACCATCTGCCGAAACGGCGCGGCGGCCAGAACCGCTTCCAGTGCAGGCAGCAAACGATCCAGCCAGGGCAGGGCAAAGCCTCTCAGTACGCAAGACTGTTCGCCGATTTGCTCGCGCCGAGGTAGCTGCTCGGGCTCGGCGTCGGCAAACAGGTCGAATGTGCTCGGGGTCATGGGGTCATGTCGCATCGTGAAAGATGATTCCAAGGGTATGCCGTTTTCCGCTGTGCAGGCGACTGACCCCGTGGCGCAACGTGACACGGTAGAAGCCGCGAACGCCTTTGACTGGTCGTTGGTTGACGGCAAAGATCAGCCCGTCACCTTTCTTCAGGCCAATCACCTGGGGGCGAGACTGCATCCGTGGCCGTTGCTCGGTCAGTACAAACTCGCCGCCGGTGAAATCTTCGCCTGACTCTGACAGAAGAATCGCCACTTGCAGTGGAAAAACGTGTTCACCGTACAGATCCTGATGCAGGCAGTTGTAGTCCTGTGGCCCATATTGCAGCAACAACGGCGTTGGGCGCTCCTGACCGGCGGCATGACAGCGCTCAAGGAACGCCTCGTGCTTCGGGGGGAAACGGATCGGCAAGTCCATCTGCTCGTACCAGCGATTGGCAATCGGCACCAGTCGCGGGTAAAGCGCATTGCGCATTCGACAGACGAGATCCGGCAGCGGGTAGCGAAAGTATTTGTACTCGCCGCGGCCAAAGCCGTGGCGGGCCATCATGACCTGTGAGCGGAAAGGCTCTGGTTTCGCATAGAGCGCGCTGATGTCGTCACACTCTTCGGCACTCAGCAATGACCGGATGATGGCGCAGCCATCCTGATCGAGTTGCTGGTACAGGCTGTCCCAGTCGAGTGCATCGAGCGTACGCTCGTTAAACATGTGCTGACTCCTTAACCCAGGGTTGAGGTGGCCAGTCTAGGGAGCGCTGCCGTCGTGAACACTCCGGCGCTTGCGGTCGAATTCAACGGACGGAGCAGACATCCCGGTTGTCGCTCCGAATCCCGTTACAGCGCTTTGCTGACGCTGATCTCGCTGATGACGTCTTCGCCCTGGCCATGAATGGCGTCCAGCGCGGCTTTGGCTTCTGCTTCGGTGCCGTTTTCAAGCTGGGCAAATTCGAAGCGGCGTTCGCCGTTGAGTTTGTATTTGATGACGTACTTGGTTGTTTGGGTCACGGTCATATCTGCCTGTGTTCGAGTCGGGCGGTGCTCAGCTCAGTTTCGTGGTGGAGCGGCGGATGATCTTGATCGAGTGGGACAAGGTCGGTTTGCGGGTCACGCTGATCGCCCGACGGTTGACGGTGTCGATGGTGATGTTCCAGAAACCGGTGCTTGGTGCAGTAATTCGGGCCGGGAAGGTGTCGAATGCACCACCATGGTAAGTGTGACGGCCACCATTCTTGAAGCTGCGGAAATTGGCGTCGTTCATCAAGCGGATGTTGCACATTTGCGAGCACTGAATGACGACGATGTCGTCTTCATTGAGGTGCTCGCGCTGGTGGATAAATTTCATGAGGCGCCTCCAGAAGGGCTTTTTCTACAAAATCAAAACGATAGCATGGGCGATGGGCGCAGTTTATCAGCCCGAACGGGTTATTATCCGGTCGTCGGGCTCCGCTTTGACAATTAAAAACAGTTATTCGGAATTCTATGAGCGATAAAAGCAGTGGGCCTCGGAGAAAACCAGCATTTGTGCTGTCGGAGGGGCTTTATCGGAGGTTTTTTATGAAGTGGGGTGCGTGGGTTTTGCCATTGGCGTTGGCGATGAGTGGTTGTGCGAGTGTCTCGGAAATCAACGAGACGCTGCCCACCATGAGCGTGATTTCAGGCAAGAAGCCCCATGAGTACGCGCAATGCCTGACCGAGAAACTGGCCGGCAGCCGCGGCGCCCTGCAAGTCGAGCCGCAGGGCAAAGACGGCGTGCGGGTCATCGTGCCGCAGAAGTTCTCCTCGGGTCCGGCCGCTGTATTCGATATCGAAGAACGTTCCAGTGGCAGCAGCATCAAGCTGCATGAGCGCATCTCCAATGTGCCATTACGCCCCATGGATGTGCGCGATGCCGCCACGGCGTGCATTTCCGGCTGATAGACTGGCGACAGTCAGCATCGATGCCGTCAAAGCAACGCTTTGGCGGCATTGTCATTTCTGGAGTCGAGCATGAAGCGAGAGCAGGTACGGGAACGGCACGCAGAGGGTCACATCTCTGCTACCCATGTGATTCAAAATCCGGCTGATCCGGGGGAATGGATCGTGTTTTTCAAGAAAAGCGCCGGGCGCAGCTATTTTCTGGTGGACGATAACGATGAAGTCGAATCCTTCAGTCGTCTCGACGATCTGATCGAGACCGTGCGCGGTCTCGGGATCAAGTTCGCCGAAATTCACATGTAGGGCAGGGCGCCTTACTTGCAGACCACCACGACGCTGCGGTTTTTGTAGTTGCCTACGTCGACGCCGAGGGTCTTGTCGCTTTCCTTGGTCGACGGGGTTCCGTCGGTGCCAACGATTCGATAGCCGGTGCCGGCGCAGGAGGCATCGGCTTTTTCATAGCAGGAGGCCCAGGAGTTGGCTTCGCCGGAGCAGTCGATGGACAGGCCTGTTTCGCCATTGCCCAGGTAAGTCTTTTCAGAGGTGGCGCAGCCACTCAGGGCCAATATCGCAATCAAAGGCAAAAATCTATTCATGTCGTTGTCGTCGTCAGGGTGATGGGCTAAGCCTGTGACAGCGCCGGAATCAAAAGGTTATAGCGAAAGGCCACTTCGTTTCATCCAATCACAAAAAAGCCCTGCGCGAGGCAGGGCTTGGTCATGCAAATCGGCTCCGGATCAGGACTTATCCTTGCCGCGGCGCTTCGGCTCCGGGTGTTCGAGTTCCAATACAGACGCCACTTCAATCGCCAACGCTTCAGTCGGGAATGGCCCGGCGATATTCTCGCCGCTGACGCTGGCTACCCACCACTGGCCGTCTTTCGCCTGATTGATCAGGAACCCGTTGACACTTTTTGCTACCGACATCTATCTGCCTCGTTGGCTGGTTCAATTGCGCAATGATAACGCCAAACGCACGCAACCGGTGTTGATGGGTGTAGGGTGGGTGCGATTGCATGCTCGGTTGTCACCTGTGCAGCCCCGAAAATCTGCTATCTATAAGAGGCATCGCGACGTTCTGCGGAACTATCCGCAAGAATATTTCTCTATGTTGGCATCGGTTAGCCAGTGCGGGGCATTGTAAGGTGCACGCCGCCTGATTAGACTGCGCCGAAACTCGTACACACAGCCCTTTCAAGGACTTTTATGATCAAGAAATGCTTGTTCCCAGCAGCCGGTTACGGTACTCGCTTCCTGCCAGCGACTAAAGCCATGCCCAAAGAAATGCTGCCGGTGGTAAACAAGCCACTGATCCAGTACGGCGTCGAAGAAGCTCTGGATGCCGGTTTGACCGAAATCTCCATCGTTACCGGTCGTGGCAAGCGCGCCCTGGAAGACCACTTCGACATCAGCTACGAGCTGGAAAACCAGATCAAGGGCACCGACAAAGAGAAATACCTGGTCGGTATCCGCAAACTGCTCGACGAGTGCTCTTTCTCCTACACTCGCCAGACCGAAATGAAAGGCCTGGGTCATGCCATCCTGACCGGTCGTCCGCTGATCGGCGACGAACCTTTCGCCGTGGTGTTGGCGGATGACTTGTGCGTCAACCTCGACGGTGACGGCGTACTGACGCAGATGGTCAAGCTGTACAAACAGTACCGCTGCTCGATCATTGCGATCCAGGAAGTCGATCCGCAGGAAACCAACAAGTACGGTGTAATTGCCGGTGACCTGATCGGTGATGACCTCTACCGCGTTCGCAACATGGTCGAGAAACCAGCCCCTGAAGACGCACCGTCGAACCTGGCGATCATCGGTCGTTACATCCTGACCCCGGACATCTTCGACCTGATCAAGCAGACCGAGCCAGGCAAGGGCGGCGAGATCCAGATCACCGACGCCCTGATGAAGCAGGCGCAAAACGGTTGCGTCATTGCCTACAAATTCAAAGGCAAGCGTTTCGACTGCGGTGGCGCTGAAGGCTACATCGAAGCAACCAACTTCTGCTTCGAGAACTTCTACAAGACTGGCAAGGCTTACTGATAGCGTTTGACCTGCTTGTTTCTTAAAAGCCACCTTCGGGTGGCTTTTTCATTTTCCGGCCCCATATCGTTTGCAGCGCTTGCCCAACGGACGTCTGCGGGTATGCTGTTTGCCTGCCGAGGAGATTGAAAATGGCCTACGATTTTGACCTTTATGTGATTGGCGCCGGTTCCGGCGGTGTGCGAGCGGCGCGTTTTGCGGCCGGGTTTGGCGCGAAAGTGGCCGTGGCCGAGAGTCGTTATCTGGGCGGTACGTGCGTGAACGTCGGCTGCGTGCCGAAGAAGTTGCTGGTCTACGGTGCGCACTTCGCCGAAGACTTCGAGCAGTCTTCGGGCTTTGGCTGGACGCCGGGCGAAGCACAGTTTGATTGGGCAACGCTGATTGCCAACAAGGATCGCGAGATCAATCGCCTGAACGGTATCTATCGCAACCTGCTGGTCAACAGCGGTGTGACCTTGCATGAAGGCCACGCGAAGATCGTCGATCCTAATACGGTCGAGATTAATGGCGAGCGTTTTACTGCAAAGAACATCCTGATCGCCACGGGCGGCTGGCCGCAGATTCCGGAGATTCCGGGGCATGAACACGCGATCAGCTCCAACCAGGCATTCTTCCTCAAAGAGCTGCCAAAACGTGTGCTGGTTGTCGGTGGCGGTTACATCGCCGTTGAGTTCGCCGGTATTTTCCACGGCCTGGGCGCCGAAACCACGTTGCTGTATCGCGGGGATATGTTCCTGCGCGGTTTTGACGGCGCGGTGCGCAAGCACTTGCAGGAAGAACTGACCAAGCGTGGCATGAACCTGCAATTTAATGCCGACATCGAGCGCATTGAAAAGCTCGCTGACGGTAGCTTGAAGGCTACGCTCAAGGACGGTCGCGAACTGGAGGCGGATTGCGTGTTCTACGCCACTGGCCGGCGTCCGATGCTGGATAACCTGGGGCTGGAAAACACCGGGGTCAAACTCGACAAGAAAGGCTTCGTCGAGGTCGATGAGCAATACCAGACCGCCGAACCATCGATCCTCGCGCTGGGCGATGTGATCGGCCGGGTCCAGCTCACGCCGGTTGCGCTGGCTGAAGGCATGGCCGTTGCGCGTCGCTTGTTCAAACCTGAGCAGTATCGCCCGGTGGATTACAAGATGATCCCGACGGCCGTGTTCAGCTTGCCGAACATCGGCACAGTCGGCCTCACGGAAGAAGAGGCTCGCGAGGCCGGCCATGACGTGGTGATTTTCGAAAGCCGTTTCCGCCCGATGAAGCTGACCCTGACCGAATGTCAGGAGCGCACGCTGATGAAGCTCGTGGTGGACGGCAAAACCGACAAGGTGTTGGGTTGCCACATGGTCGGGCCGGATGCCGGCGAGATCGTGCAAGGTCTGGCGATTGCCTTGAAGGCGGGCGCTACCAAGCGCGACTTCGACGAAACCATCGGCGTGCACCCGACGGCTGCCGAAGAGTTCGTCACCATGCGTACACCGGTCGCGGGTTAATCGGCCTTGGCTGCGTCTGGCGCTGTCGCAATGACCGCTGCCAGGCGCACGCTTTCATCGAGGCTCGCCTGAGTCGTCAGTAATTCAATTTCCAGCGCTTTGTTTATCTGCGACTGCTCCTCGACGTTCTGCTTCAGCGACTGGCTCTCCAGCAGAGCTGCGCGCAGGCGTTCCTGGAGGAGGGTGCGTTCGCTGTCGATCCGGTTGACCTGTTCCAGCAGTTGATCCTGGCGGGTATGGGTGTGCTTGAGCTGTTCCTGCAACAGGCTCAGCTCGCGCAATGTGCCGCGGTTTTCGGTCAGCAGGCGTTCGTTGTCGCGGTGCAGTTGGGTGATTTCATCCTGGCGCACCAGGGCGCTTTGCTGGGTCTGGCGCAACTCCATCTGAATCTGCTGCACCTGGCCTTCATGGCGGCTTTGTTCCTGCTCGCGCTGCTCTTTGACGGCGTTGCGATAGTGCTCCAGTGCGTCACGGGCGTGCAGGTGCTTTTCCTCAAGGGAGCGGATCTGCTCGTCCTTGTCTTGCAAGCGCAACTCGAAATCAGCGAGTGCCTGATTCATTCCGGCGTTACGGGTTTGCTCGGTCTGCAGCATCGACAGGGTGTTTTGCAGGGTTTCGGACTCCTGCGTCAGTGCCAGGGTTTGAATCTCGTACTGTTGCTGCAATTCGCTGTTGGCTTCCTGGGCGTCTGTCAGTTGGCTTTCCAGGTCTTTTCGTTGCTGTTCGAACTGCGCGCGTGCCTGATCGATGGGCTCTTGTGCTTGTTCCTTGAGGCGTTGCGCAAGGCGCGAGACCAGCCCGGCCAGCTCGTCATCGATGGGTTCGGAGGAGGGCGCTACCGGCTCGGCGCCGTCATCCAGCTCCTTCAAGTACCGGTGAATAGTGGTTTTCGAGCCGGTGTTGCCCATTTCGATCCGTACTGCATCGATGCTGGGGTTTTCACCGCGAGCCAGAATTGCCAAGCGTGCCGCTTGCACCACTGCTTTGTTAACACCACCGCGTGCCATGAACTCTCCTACGATTTCGTACTGTGGTACATACCACTAAAGTACACAATGTACCACGCCAATAGGAAACATTAAATACGTTAAGTATTCACAAGGGATATACTGGTATTACCCAATGTGATGCGCTTTGGCGCGGCTTTTCAGCCAAGAAAACAGTACGCCTTCGAGAAGTAAGCCCATGAGCGATCTGGATCGTTACCTGCAAGCCGCCACGCGCGACAACACTCGCCGAAGCTACCGGGCGGCCATCGAACATTTCGAAGTCGATTGGGGCGGGTTTCTGCCGGCCACGGCTGACAGCGTTGCGCGTTATCTGGTGGCGTATGCGGGTGAGTTATCGATCAATACGTTAAAGCTGCGGTTGTCGGCGCTGGCGCAGTGGCACAACAGTCAGGGGTTTGCCGATCCGACCAAGGCGCCCGTGGTGCGCAAAGTCTTCAAAGGCATTCGTGCGCTGCACCCGGCACAGGAGAAGCAGGCTGAGCCATTGCAGCTTCAGCATCTGGAGCAAGTGGTGGTCTGGCTTGAGCAGGAGGCACAAGCCGCGAAATCAAAAGACGATCGACCGGCGCTGTTAAGAGCCCGGCGCGATAGGGCGCTGATCTTGCTGGGTTTCTGGCGCGGTTTCCGCAGCGACGAGTTATGCCGCCTCCAAATTGAACACGTACAGGCCAGTGCCGGTTCAGGCATCACCCTGTATCTGCCTCGCAGCAAGAGCGACCGCGAAAACCTTGGCAAGACTTACCAGACACCGGCGTTGCAGCGATTGTGTCCGGTGCAGGCATACATCGACTGGATGACCGAGGCCGCATTGGTGCGCGGGCCGGTGTTCCGTGGCATCGACCGCTGGGGCCATTTGAGCGAAGAGGGCTTGCACGCCAACAGCATCATCCCGTTATTGCGCCAGGCGCTGGAGCGCGCCGGCATTGCGGCCGAGCACTACACCAGCCATTCGTTGCGACGGGGTTTTGCCACGTGGGCCCATCAAAGCGGTTGGGATTTGAAATCGCTGATGAGTTACGTCGGCTGGAAGGATATGAAATCGGCCATGCGTTACGTAGAAGCCAGTCCGTTTCTGGGGATGACGCGGATTTCGGAAAAGCCGTTGGCGCCCTAGATACCTTTTCCTTCTATTAATACTGTCTGCTAATAGCGAAAACCAATCAGCAGCATGAGGTTTGCCAATGAGCCATCCGTCCGTCGAGTGGGTAGAGTTCACTCCATCAACTTCTTAACCCCTGACGGAGAGTCAACGATGCCTATCATCAACAGCCAAGTTAAACCATTCAAAGCTGACGCATTCAAAAACGGCGACTTCGTAAAAGTCTCGGACGCTGACCTGAAAGGCAAGTGGTCGGTTGTGTTCTTCTACCCAGCAGACTTCACCTTCGTTTGCCCGACTGAACTGGAAGACCTGGCTGACAACTACGACGCGTTCCAGAAACTGGGCGTCGAGATCTACAGCGTTTCCACTGACACCCATTTTGCCCACGCTGCCTGGCACAACACTTCGCCAGCCATCGGCAAAATCCAGTACACCATGATCGGCGACCCGACCCACGCTATCTCCCGCAACTTCGACGTACTGATCGAAGAAGCTGGTCTGGCTGACCGTGGCACCTTCGTGATCAACCCTGAAGGCCAGATCAAAATCGTTGAGCTGAACGATGGCGGCGTTGGCCGTGACGCTTCCGAGCTGCTGCGCAAAATCAAGGCTGCCCAGTACGTCGCTGCTCACCCAGGCCAGGTTTGCCCAGCCAAGTGGAAAGAAGGCGAGGCCACTCTGGCTCCGTCCCTGGACCTGGTCGGCAAGATCTAAGTCTGTGACACGCTTCAAAGGGCGGAACTCCGCACCTACTCAGTAAGCTGCACCGCCCAATAGAAAAGCCCGGGCGAGATTCGCTCGGGCTTTTTTTCGCCTCAAGAAAAGCAAAGGAAATCGCCCGTATGTTGGACGCCAATCTTAAAGCCCAGTTGAAATCGTACCTGGAACGGGTCACCCAGCCGATCGAGATCGTTGCATCCCTCGACGACGGTGCGAAATCCCGGGAAATGCTCGAACTGCTGAAAGACGTTGCCAGTCTTTCCAGCCAAATTACTTTGCTCGACAACGGTGACGACACGCGTAAACCATCGTTCTCGATCAATCGCCCCGGTGCCGACATAAGCCTGCGTTTCGCCGGCATCCCGATGGGCCACGAATTTACCTCGCTGGTGCTGGCCCTGCTGCAAGTCGGTGGCCACCCTTCGAAAGCCAGTGCGGAAGTGATCGAACAGATCCGCTCGCTCAAAGGCCAGTTCAGCTTCGAGACTTACTTCTCGCTGTCCTGCCAGAACTGCCCGGACGTCGTTCAAGCGCTGAACCTGATGGCCGTGCTCAACCCGAACATCCGTCACGTCGCTATCGACGGCGCGTTGTTCCAGGCCGAAGTCGATGATCGCAAGATCATGGCCGTGCCAAGCATTTACCTGAACGGCGAGATTTTCGGCCAGGGCCGCATGGGCCTGGAAGAAATCCTCGCCAAGATCGACACCAGCGGCGCCGAGCGTCAGGCCGAGAAAATCAGCGCCAAGGAAGCCTTTGACGTGCTGGTGGTCGGCGGTGGCCCGGCCGGTGCTTCGGCAGCGATCTACGCCGCCCGTAAAGGCATTCGCACCGGTGTGGCAGCTGAACGTTTTGGTGGGCAGGTGCTGGACACCATGGCCATCGAGAACTTCATCTCCGTGCAGGAGACCGAAGGGCCGAAACTGGCCAGCGCGCTCGAAGAGCACGTCAAGCAATACGACGTCGATATCATGAACCTGCAACGGGCCACCGCGCTGATCCCGGCGAAGAATCCCGGCGAGTTGCACGAGGTTCGCTTCGAAAGTGGCGCGACCCTCAAGACCAAGGCACTGATCCTCGCCACCGGCGCCCGCTGGCGTGAAATGGGTGTGCCGGGCGAGCAGGAATACAAAGCCAAAGGCGTGTGCTTCTGCCCGCACTGCGATGGTCCGCTGTTCAAAGGCAAGCGCGTAGCGGTGATCGGCGGCGGTAACTCCGGCGTTGAAGCGGCGATCGATCTGGCCGGTATTGTCAGCCAAGTCACGCTGCTGGAATTCGACAGCAAGCTGCGCGCCGATGCGGTGTTGCAACGCAAGTTGTTCAGCCTGCCCAACGTCGATGTCATCACCAGCGCACTGACCAGTGAAGTGAAGGGTGACGGCCAGAAGGTGACCGGGCTGGTCTACAAGGATCGCGATTCGGGTGAGTTCAACACGGTGAATCTTGAAGGTATCTTCGTGCAGATCGGTCTGCTGCCTAACACTGACTGGCTCAAAGGCACCATCGAGTTGTCGCCTCGCGGCGAGATCATCGTCGATGCCCGTGGTGAAACCTCGATGCCGGGCGTGTTCGCTGCCGGTGACGTGACGACCGTGCCGTACAAGCAGATCGTGATTGCAGTAGGCGAGGGCGCCAAGGCTTCCCTGAGTGCATTCGATCACTTGATCCGGACATCGGCCCCGGCATAAACCGGACGCTGAAAACACAAAACCCCATGAGTGATCATGGGGTTTTTTTATGCGCAGCAGATCCCTGTAGGAGCCGGCTTGCTGGCGATG
This sequence comes from Pseudomonas sp. BF-B-15, assembly GCF_019946675.1. Lineage (NCBI taxonomy): Bacteria > Pseudomonadati > Pseudomonadota > Gammaproteobacteria > Pseudomonadales > Pseudomonadaceae > Pseudomonas > Pseudomonas sp. BF-B-15. The sequence goes on along the minus strand of NZ_JAGYFZ010000012.1, from coordinate 37,394 downwards.
GCGATTTCACTGTTACAACCATTGGGATGGCCGCCGCTTTGCGACGGATCGCCAGCAAGCCGGCTCCTACAGTAGGGCGGTGTGTTTCAGAGTGGCGCTGGCTGGATGATCTCGACCCAGTAAGCATCCGGGTCCTTGATGAATGCCAGGCTCTTCATGCGGCCGTCGTTCAGGCGCTTCTGGAAATCGCAGCCCAGCGCTTCGAAGCGTTCGCACGCAGCGACGATGTCCGGGACCGAGATGCAGATGTGGCCGAAACCGCGCGGGTCGGTGTTGCCGTTGTGGTAGGCGAAATCAGCATCGTTTTCGGTGCCGTGGTTGTGGGTCAGCTCAAGGATGCCGGGGATCGACTTCATCCATTGGGTGCGGGCTGCGGCATCGGCCGGGATCTGGTTCTTGTCGGCCAGCGCCAGGAAATACAGGCTGAACTCGGCTTCCGGGAAGTCGCGCTTTTCCACCAGCGAGAAACCGAGGACCCGCGTGTAGAAATCCAGGGACTTGGTGATGTCTTTGACCCGCAGCATTGTGTGGTTGAACACGAAGTTCTGCGTTGCGGTGTCAGGTTGGGCGGTGACGCCTGGGAAGGTGTTCAATTCGTGCAGGCTCATGGGCCCTCCGGAAAATAAGTGGGGCAAACGAATGGCGTCAATGATACGCAAGGGCGCAGGCATCACCAAACCCAAACCACCCGCTATTGCCTGACAGGCGGACGAGGCTCAGACTTTATCGCTCAATCCCTGAGTATTCATTGCAATGATCCGATCCTGTAAATCGCTGTTCGTTCTGATTTTCCTGTTGTCAGGCGTTACCTGTGCTCATGCGGATGCCCCGATCGTGACCTGGCCAGATGGCTGGGAAGTCGAAGCGACCCCGCCAGATCAGGCCACGCCTCAAGTGTCCCGGCAGCGCGCGGTGAAAAACGATCAGGGCGGTGCGCCGTTGATGGTCATGGAGTTGACCATGACGACAGTGGAAAGCGGTCATCAGGTCAATCTGCAAGGTGTGCTGCTGGAAATGCGCAAGTCCGTGCAGAAGGACTTCTTTCAGGGCGGCTATCAAAGCGTGTGCAACAAAATCCATCCGGCAACGTTGAGTCGTCTGGCGGCACTGGAAACTACCTGCACCATTACGCAGAACGGACGCCACGTGCTTTCGCAAACATTGGTCGCGGCGGTGGATGCCGATAAGGCTTATGTTCTTTCGTACGCAGGGCAGGCAGAGGCTTACAAGGCAAGCCAGGGTGAAATAGAGGCTGCTCGTAACAGCTTGAAACTTTAGATAACGGTTTGCACGGTCGTGCATTTCGCAATGTTTAGATACCCAAAGGGATTAAGCACAAAGTTAGTCGATATGTAGCGAATTGATCGATTTCAATCGTTGCATTTAACAGGTATCCATAAAAAAGCCCTGCTTGATGCAGGGCTTTTTTTGTCACCGCGAGTGCTTAGCCGCGAAGCCAGGAGTCAACGGTGGAAGCACCGTATTGTTCCTTCCAGGCTTTCAGGCCGCGGTGGTTGCCGCCCTTGGTTTCAATCAGTTCACCGGTGTGCGGATTCTGATAAACCTTGACCACGCGAGCGCGGCGGGTTTTCGGCGCGGCGGCCTGCTGCAGACCGGATTTTGCCGGGTTCGGATCGAGAATGGCGATGATGTCGCGCAAGCTCTTGCCGTAGGTTTTCATCAGCCCCTGGAGCTTTTCTTCGAATTCGATTTCTTTCTTGAGCCCGGCATCGTTCTTCAGGGATTCCAGCTGCTTGAGCTGCTCTTGAAGGGCCTTTTCAGCTGCACGAAATTCAGCGAGTCTGGACAATATCTTTACTCCAATAGTGTGTTTGGCTGATACCAACCGCAAACAAAGCTATAAGCCAAGAGCCTTGTAGCGACTCGGTGATAGTGGCTCACCTGCCAATTTATAGCAGGCATGAAAAATTGTAGTAGTTAATGAGCAAAGAGTAAATCCTGACTTTTTCTTCATGTAACGAGAGTAGTCTTTTGATTCAATTTGGTGCGCATCGCCGTTGTCTCGTCGCTTAATGCCATTAGTTAATGGTGACTTAATGCCTTAATGAAGTCTTCACCGGGCATCGGCCTGCCGAACAGATATCCTTGCAGAAAGTTCACGCCATGGGCGGTGAGGTAGTCACTTTGCTCTTCGGTTTCCACGCCTTCGGCGACGATGCCCAGATCGAGCTTGGCCGAGAGTTCGATGATGGTGTCCAGAATGTGCCGGGAGAGGGCGTCGGCGCCGATCAGGGCGACAAAGCTCTGGTCGATTTTCAGGAAGTCGACATTGAACTGGCGCAGATAACCCAGGCTTGAATGGCCGGTGCCGAAGTCATCGATGGCGATCATCACGCCCAGCGCGTGAAGTTGCTCGAACAACTGCAGCGTGATGGCGGTCGGCTCGATCAGTTCGCGCTCGGTCAGCTCCAGTACCAGGTGAATGGACCCCGGCGCAAAGTTGCCCAGAAATGTCCGGCAATCTTCGACCAGTTCCAGGTTCTTGCAGTGGCTGGCAGTGATGTTGATGCCCACGTGAAACGGGCTTTCGAATGAGGTCGACAAGGGCGCCAGCAATGCGGCGGTTTGCTGCATTAAAGAACGGGTCATGGACACGATAAGCCCGGAGTGCTCGGCGAACGGAATAAACAGATCGGGACGAACCAGCCCTTCCTTCGGGTGCTTCCAGCGCATCAGCACCTCGGTGCCTGACCATTTCTTGCTGTCGCCATGAACCACCGGCTGAAAGTAAGGAATGAACTCCGCCGCTTCCAGCGCACGCTGTAGCTCATGACTCGGCGATGAAGAGCGCTTCTGCAGAATGTGCCCGATGGAACCTGACACCACGCCGAAGAAGATCAACAAACTGAACAGCGGCGGATACTCGCTACTCATGTAGCGCCACGTTTCGCCTTCGGGAAATCCGGCTGTTACAGAGAACGCGTAGCGCGAGGAGCCGAGTCTGGTTTGCGCTACGGGCAAAGTGGGGAGGGGGTCTTGATGGAACTGGCCATCAGCAGTCAGCCAATGGGGGCCGACTTGCAGCATCAGTATTGTCGAGCGGCCGATCATGCGCAGTACGTTGCTCAAGTGATAACCGTCGAGTGTGCTCAGCGCGCCTTTTTTTCCTTCGCCGATGCGGTACACCAACACCGCGGAATCGGGCGTGACCAGATTGCCTTTCATCAGTTGCAATGTGCCGTTGCTGTAGTCGCCCACCTCGATTTTTTCGCGAAAGTCGCCGAACAAAGAACTGCAATAATTGGTGTCGTCCCACACCAGATTGGTCGAGCGCACAAACGGGCGGCGGGTGACTTGCTCGCGTAAGGCCAGATTGACGTCAATACAACTTTTCCCGGCCAGCGGCAGCAATTCGCGTGCGGCCTGCGCGGTGTTGTCGAGCATCAGTTCGAATTGGCGGATGGCTTCTTCGGCGGTCAGTCGGGTGCTTTGCTCAAGCGCGCGCTCAGCTTGCAGGTAAAGAATGGCGAACCCGAGCAACATCGGGAGCAAACCACTCAATACGGTGACAATAATCCGTCTGCCGCGTTGGCGGCGGGTTTTTACAGTCAGTGGCATTTGCGAAACCTGTAGCGATGAAATAGGGCTCTCAAATGCAGGCAGGACAACGGCACGCCTCCCCAAAAGAGTTCGGTCAGAGGCCATGATAGTTGGCCTTTGTGGCTTATGCCGCTCAACGGTAGGCCAGGCTTGTGGCCAGTTTGATAAAGGCCAGTGCCGCCGGTGAACTCTGGCGTTGGTCGAGCACAGCCAGGCCGACCTGGCGTGCGATCGCTGGCGATAGCGGTTTTTTCAGGTAGCGGTCGTCGTGATGCGTGGGCAGCGAGCCTTCGGCGACCACGGTCAAGGCATCGCCCCGGCCAACGGTATCCAGCGTGCTGAGCAGCTGCGAGCAGCGATAACGGATGTTAGGCGTCAACCGCGCGGCACTGAACAAACGGGACACCAGCTCCGAAGAACCGGCCTCGGTCAGCACGAAAGGGTCGTGACACAAATCGCCCAAGGTCAGGCTGGCGCGAGCCGCCAGCGGATGATGGGCGGGCAGCAACGCGACCATCTGGTCCTCGAACAACGCAAAGGTATCGAAGCGCTCTTCGGGCAACACCACGAAGCCGATGTCGATGCGTCGCTCTTCCAGCCACTGGATCACCTGGCGGTCGGGGCCTTCATCAATGTGCACCTCGATGCCGGGGTGAGCGGCGCGGTAGTGCTGCAGAATCGTCGGCAGCAACTTGATCGACGAGGTCGGGCCAAACGAGCCGATGCGCAATGTGCCGCGCTTCATGCCGCGGGCATCCGCTGCTTCCTGGCGCAAGGTGTTGGCCAACCCGAGCATTGCCCGGGCGCGCAACAGCAGCTGTTGGCCGATGTCACTGAGTTCGACCTGAGACTGATGCCGTCGCAGCAGCTCGACGCCCAGTTCCTGTTCCAGCGACTTGAGGGCGTGAGACACAGCAGATTGAGAAATGCCCAGACGATTGGCCGCCGCCGTAAAGCCGTGGAGTTCGGCAACGAGCGAGAAGATCTCCAGTTGAGTGAGGGTCATGAGCTTTTACTCATTTTACGATGATCGAATATTAGCGAAATGATACGCCATCGAATCGATCTGTCGTTCTGGAGACTTATGACTGCATATGAGCAAAGCCTGTCGGAGCCTTCCGATGTCGCGGTTTATTTCAAACTCGCGGCGGTCACCATGATTTGGGGCGGCACTTTCGTCGCGGGGCGGTTTCTGGCGGACAGCCTCAGCCCGTTGTTCGCTGCCAGCCTGCGTTTTTTGCTGGCCAGCGTGGCGCTGCTGCTGTTTCTGCTGCTCGCGCGCATTCCACTGGCCCGGCCGAGTCCTCGGCAATGGTTGCAACTGGCGTTGTTGGGCTTTTTCGGGATTTTTTTCTACAACCTGTGCTTCTTCTATGGCCTGCACTACATCAATGCCTCGCGGGCGTCATTGATCGTGGCGCTGAACCCGGCCGTGATCGGACTGGCCTCGTGGCTGCTGTTCAAGGAGCGTTTGAGTCGAGAGAAAGTCATCGGCATCGCGATCTGCATTGCCGGGGCAAGCCTGGTGATTGTCAGTCGTCATCCGCAGTTGCTGGCCGGTCAGGCGGATGCCTGGTTCGGCGATCTGTTGATTTTCGGCTGCGTGCTCGGTTGGGGCATTTACTCACTGTTCTCCAAGGATCTGAATCAAACCCTGGGGCCGGTGCAAACGGTGACGTATTCGATTTTGCTGGGCACGGTGATGCTCTGGGTGGCCAGTGCCGTCAGGGGCGAGGTGAGTGTCGTGGCACTGGTCAGCCTTGACCCGGCGCAATGGTTGAGCCTGATGTATCTGGGCGTGTTGGGCTCGGCGCTGGCGTATATTGGCTATTACGACGGCCTGCGCAAAATCGGTGCGACCCGTTCCGGGGTGTTCATCGCCTTGAATCCGCTGACCGCTGTCATCCTGGGTGCGTTGCTGCTCGGCGAGCAATTGACCCTGACGATGTGTCTGGGCGGAGGGCTGATTCTGGCGGGGATTTTCCTCTGCAACAAACCCCTTGCGCGAGCAGGGAAAAAGGGGATTTGATACAGAAGGCGGACAAATCTATTTACGCTGTGTAGAATCAGGTTACGCATATAAGAATAAATAGCTTCTGGCAGCAGAAGCCTCGCCCGTAATAGCCTTGGGTCGACAATGAAGAGTTTTGGGTTTCAATTGATCTACGGTGACTTCCTCGCGCGCAGCGTGCGGGGCATCTCCTGCGCGCCACCCGCCGGTCTCAGCATTGCCAGCAACTAACGATTCGTTAATTGACCAGAAAATGATGAGGCGCCGACCATGGCAGATTTATACGAAAACCCGATGGGCCTGATGGGCTTTGAATTCATTGAATTCGCATCGCCAACCCCGAACACGCTGGAGCCGATCTTCAAGATCATGGGCTTCACCAAAGTCGCGACCCACCGTTCCAAAGACGTGCACCTGTATCGCCAGGGCGCGATCAACCTGATCCTCAACAACGAACCCCACAGCGTCGCTTCGTACTTCGCGGCCGAGCACGGCCCGTCGGTGTGCGGCATGGCGTTCCGCGTCAAGGATTCGCAAAAGGCCTACAAGCGTGCACTGGAACTCGGCGCTCAGCCGATCCACATCGAAACCGGCCCGATGGAACTGCACCTGCCGGCGATCAAAGGCATCGGCGGCGCGCCGCTGTACCTGATCGACCGTTTCGGTGAAGGCAGCTCGATCTACGACATCGATTTCGTGTTCATCGAAGGCGTTGACCGCAACCCGGTCGGTGCCGGCCTGAAGATCATCGACCACCTGACTCACAACGTGTATCGCGGCCGCATGGCGTACTGGGCGAACTTCTACGAGAAGCTGTTCAACTTCCGTGAAATCCGCTACTTCGACATCAAGGGCGAATACACCGGCCTGACCTCCAAGGCGATGACCGCGCCGGACGGTATGATCCGCATTCCGTTGAACGAAGAGTCCTCCAAGGGCGCCGGGCAGATCGAAGAGTTCCTGATGCAGTTCAACGGCGAGGGCATCCAGCACGTGGCGTTCCTCAGCGACGATCTGATCAAGACCTGGGATCACCTGAAAAGCATCGGCATGCGCTTCATGACGGCGCCACCGGAAACCTATTACGAAATGCTTGAAGGCCGCTTGCCGAACCACGGCGAACCGGTTGATCAACTGCAAGCGCGGGGCATCCTGCTGGACGGTTCGTCCGAGTCGGGCGACAAGCGTCTGCTGTTGCAGATCTTCTCGGAAACCCTGATGGGCCCGGTGTTCTTCGAATTCATCCAGCGTAAAGGCGACGACGGGTTCGGCGAGGGCAACTTCAAGGCACTGTTCGAATCGATCGAGCGCGACCAGGTTCGTCGTGGTGTGCTCTCCACCGACTAAGCGCTTTAGATCCTTGTAGGAGCGAGGCTTGCCCGCGAAGCTTCTGGCGTTTTCGAAGACGCCTTCGCGAGCAAGCTTCGCTCCTACATGGAACCGCGTCTCTGTCGCATCATGTGCTTGAACCCTTCGAACATCAGCACCAGCACCGCCATCCAGATCGGAATGTAGGTCAGCCATTCCCCGGTCTTGATGCTTTCCCCGAGCAACAACGCAACGCCAAGCAACAGCACCGGCTCGACGTAGCTCAACAGCCCGAACAGGCTGAAGGGCAACAGCCGGCTGGCGATGATGTAGATCACCAGCGCCGACGCACTGATCACGCCGAGAAGCGGGATCAACAGTGACAGCCACGGATGCTGATCAAACACATTGAAACCTTGCTCGCCGGTCTGTACGAACCAGAAGGCCACCGGCAGCGTCAACGCCATGTCCAGCCACAAGCCGCCGAGGTTGTCCGTCGCCAGTCGCTTGCGCAGGATGAAATACGTTGGATAGCCGATGCATACCAGCAACGTCGCCCAGGAAAAACCACCGACCTGATACACCTCGTTGATCACACCGAGGCAGGCAAAAAACACGGCAATTTTCTGTAGATAGGAGAGGCGCTCACCGTAGGCGAGCCGTCCGGTCAGGACCATGGTCAGTGGCAACAGGAAATAGCCCAGCGACACATCAAGGCTGTAGCCGTTGAGCGGCGCCCACATGAACAGCCAGAGTTGCACGCCCAGCAGGGCCGAAGAGGCGATCAGGGCGGCAATCAGTTTCGGCTGGGCGATGGCTCGGCGAACGAGCTCGACCACACGCTTCCATTCGCTGGAGACCACCATGAACACGGTCATGCACGGCACTGTCAGCAGCATGCGCCAGCCAAAAATTTCCACACCGCTCAACGGGTTGAGCAGTGAGGTGTAGTAATACATGACGGCAAACAGCACGGAGGCCGAAACCGATAGAGCGATACCTTTAGACAAACTGTCCTCGCGAAGTTGAACGTGAAACGGGGTGCGGAGGATACGTGGTTTTTGTGCTGAATATTGTCCGGATGATCAATATTTGCAACACGGCAATACCCTGTGGGAGCGAGCCTGCTCGCGATGGTGTATCAGCCACATCGGTATCAACTGACAGATCATCGCGAGCAGGCTCGCTCCTACAGTGGTTATGTGTTTCTTCAGGTGTTACGGGGTTTACGGCCCGACACGAAATGGCTCACGTCATTGAACCCTGGCGTGGACGCATGCCCCGGTGTCACCAGCGAGTCGATAAACGCTTCATCCTGCGCCGTGATCTTCACCGCCTGCGCCTTAGTGTAGGCATCCCATTGCTCTTCGGTGCGCGGCCCGACAATGGCCGAGGTGACGGCGCTGTTGTTCAGCACCCAGGCAATCGCGAATTCGACGATACCGACGCCGCGATCTTGCGTGTATTGCTGGATCTGCTGGGCGATGCGCAGGGATTCGACGCGCCATTCGGTTTCCAGAATACGTTTGTCGGCGCGCCCGGCGCGGCTGTTGGCATCCGGTTTTACATCCGGCGCATATTTGCCGCTGAGCACGCCGCGCGCCAGCGGGCTGTAAGGCACAACGCCCAAACCGTAGTTCTGCGCGGCGGTGATCTGTTCGGTTTCGGCCTGACGATTGACGATGTTGTACAGCGGCTGGCTGATGACAGGGCGGTCGACACCCAGTTTGTCCGCCACGCGAATGACCTCGGCGATGCGCCAGCCGCGGTAGTTAGACAACCCCCAGTTGCGGATTTTGCCCTGGCGAATCAGGTCGCCGATGGCCGACACCGTCACTTCCAGCGGCGTGTTGTGGTCTTCGCGGTGCAGGTAATAGAGGTCGACGTAGTCGGTGCCCAGGCGCGTGAGGCTGGCATCGATGCCATTGAAAATGTGCTTGCGGCTCAGGCCGCTGCGGTTCGGCACACCGTCCACCGGGCCGAAACCGACTTTGGTGGCGAGCACCCATTCGTGGCGGTTGCCGGCGATCGCTTCGCCGACGATCTCTTCAGAGCGACCGTTGGTGTAGACGTCGGCGGTGTCGATGAAATTGATGCCCTGGTCCCAGGCCTTGTCGATGATCCGCAGGGAATCTTCGGTGCTGGTCTGTTCGCCGAACATCATGGTCCCCAGGGTCAGGGTGGACACCTGCAATCCCGAGTGACCCAGCGTGCGGTAGCTCATGACGAAATCCTTTTACCAGTGGGAAAGGCTCAATCAAATACCAGAACAACCGCATGGGGCAAACACAATTATTGCCCCCCCACAATCAAATGTGGGAGCGAGCCTGCTCGCGATTGCGGTTCAACATTCAACAGCTATGTTGACTGACACTCCGCTATCGCGAGCAGGCTCGCTCCCACAGGGGACAGGTGTCAGACGCGCAGGGTGCGGGTCATGCGCAACGCCAGCAGGCTGCCGCAGACAATCACGCCCGCCAGCAAGTACAACGCGGCATCGGTCGAGCCAGTAGTGTCCTTGACCCAACCGACCAGGTACGGGCTGAGGAAGCCGGCCATCTGGCCCATCGAGTTGATCAACGCCAGGCCACCGGCAGCCGCGCCGGCGCTCAGCAGTGCGGTCGGCACCGGCCAGAACATCGGCAGGCCGGTGAGGGCGCCCATGGTGGCGATCGTCAGGCCAAGGATGGCGATGGCAGGCGTGGTGGCGAAGTTCACGGCAATCAGCAGGCCCACTGCGCCCATCAACATGGGCACCACCAAATGCCAGCGACGTTCTTTGCGCAAGTCCGCCGAGCGGCCGACCATCAGCATGAACACGGCCGCCAGCAGGTACGGGATCGCACTCAGCCAGCCGATCACCAGGTTATCGTTGAAGCCCAGGTTCTTGATGATCGACGGCAGCCAGAAGTTGATCGCGTAGACCCCGCTCTGGATGCAGAAGTAAATCAAACCGAACGCCCAGATCGCCGGGTTCTTGAACACCGCCAGCAGCGAGTCGGTGGTGGTTTTCGGTTTGTTGGCCAGGTCTTCAGCGTGGTCGGCTTCCAGCACCGAGCGTTCGAACGGCGTGAGCCATTTGGCATTGGCGTAACTGTCGCTCAGCAGGAAGTAGGCGAGGGCACCGAGGATCACGGTCGGGATGCCTTGCAGCAGGAACATCCACTGCCAGCCGGCCAGGCCACCCTGGCCCGCAGCGAAGTGGTTGAGGATCCAGCCAGAGAACGGGCTGCCGAGCAGGCCGGACACCGGGATCGCCGACATGAACAGCGCCATGATGCGGCCACGGCGGAAGGTCGGGAACCACTGCGAGAGGTACAACACCACGCCCGGGAAGAACCCGGCTTCGGCCGCGCCGGTGAACAGGCGCAAGGTGTAGAACTCGGTCGGGGTGGTGACGAACAGCAGGCAAGTCGACAGCGTGCCCCAGGTGATCATCATCAGCGCGATCCAGCGGCGCGGGCCGAATTTGGTCAGCGCCAGGTTGCTCGGTACGCCGCACAGCACGTAGCCGATAAAGAAGATCCCGGCGCCGAGGCCGTACACGGTTTCACTGAATTTCAGCGCGTCGAGCATCTGCAGCTTGGCAAATCCAACGTTCACCCGGTCGAGGTAGTTGAACAGGTAGCAGATGAAGATGAAGGGGATCAAACGCAGGGTAATGCGTTTGTAGACGGCATTTTTTTCGTCAACGATGGCCTGGGTAGCGGCGGCGCTCTGTGACATGGCGGGCTCTCTCTTTATTATGATTTTTTGCGATGCAAAGGGTAACGTTGATCGCCCTGAGAGTCTCGACCACCCTCAGGGCTGCTGTCTTTGTGCCTGAGCACAGGGTTTGCAACCAAGCCCTGTGCGGGTGAACAACCGCGCTTTGAAGGACCACCACAATGTTCGAACTCGATCACGACCTGGCCCAGGACATCGTCGACCGGGCGATGGCCATCCTGCCTTACAACGTCAACGTCATGGACAGCCAGGGGTTGATTCTCGGCAGTGGTGAACCGGAGCGGGTCAACACCCGGCACGAAGGCGCGCAACTGGTGCTGGCCAACGGGCGGGTGGTGGAAATCGATGCTCAAACCGCTATCCACCTCAAGGGCGTACAACCAGGTATCAACCTGCCGCTGTTGCTCGATCAACGGCTGATTGGTGTGCTCGGCATCACCGGCGAACCCGAGCAATTGCGCACCTACGCCGAACTGGTGCGCATGACCGCCGAGATGCTGGTGGGCCAGCGCAATCAGCAGGCCGAGCAGCAATGGCGGCGCCAGCGTTGCGATGATTTGCTGGCGTTGCTGCTCAGCGAGGCAGGGGATTCGCCGCGCTTGATCGATGAGGCGCAACAGCTTGGGCTCAAACCGCAACTGACGCGGGTGCCGTATTTGTTCGAGCTGGGAATGGAGCACGGTCCGGGGCAAACCGTCGACGCACTCAGCGCCTGGCTGACCTCGCGCTACCCGGACAGTTGGTGCGTGAGTTCGGCCAAGTCGTCGTTGCTGTGGTGCCGGCCGGCCAACCAGGCGATCGAGAACGACCGCTTGCTGGAAAAGCTCGACGGCCTCGGCTGGAATATCTTGCGCATCGCCGTGGGCGGGCAGGCCGATGGCTTGTCGGGTTTGCGCCGTTGCTATCGGCGGGTCGGCGACTTGCTGGCCTATGGGCGCGATGTACTGCCGCATTCACGTCTGTTGACGCTGACCCGCTATCGATTGCCGGTGATGCTCTGGCGCCATCGCAACGATGATGCGCTGGACGAATTGCTCAAGCCCTTGCGCAAAGTCATCGCCAAGGACGGCAACGGCCAATTGCTGGCGACGTTGCGCAGTTGGTGCGATCACGACGGCCAGAGCCAGGCCTGCGCCGATGCGCTGGGCATTCACCGCAACAGCCTGCGTTACCGGATGGAACGGATTGCCGAGCTCAGCGGCGTCGACCCGTTGCGCCTCGATGGCATGCTGGCGCTGTACCTCGGCGTGCAGCTACTCCCACAAACCGACGCAAATCCATGACGTTGTGAACACGTCCTTGTAGGAGCCGGCTTGCCGGCGATGGCGTCCTCGAAATCGCCATCGCCGGCAAGCCGGGCTCCTACAGGTTTTTCGGCGTACTTGAGATTGCTTTCGCGAGCAGGCTCGCTCCCACAGGGTTTTGTGAAAATGAACAATAATCCTCCGTGCCACTTGTGCAGCGGACCGGCGTTATTGTTCAGGCCGGCTGGCAGCATGGGGGCATTGGAACTGGAGAATTCGCATGAAAATCGTCATCGCCCCCGATTCGTTCAAGGACAGCCTAAGCGCACAAGGCGTGGCCGATGCCATTGCCCTTGGTCTGGTTGAAGTCTGGCCCGATGCGCAACTGGTCAAATGCCCGATGGCCGATGGGGGCGAAGGCACGGTCGAGTCGATTCTGGCCGCCTGCGAAGGTCAACTCCGTCGCACTCGCGTCAAAGGGCCGCTGGGCACAACGGTCGACGCCGCGTGGGGCTGGTTGCCCCAGAGCCTCACCGCCATCATCGAGATGGCCGAGGCCAGCGGCCTGCAACTCGTTCCGCCGGGGCAACGCGATGCGTGCATCAGCAGCACCTTCGGCACCGGTGAGTTGATCCGCGCGGCACTCGACGCCGGGGCGCAACGGGTGATCCTGGCGATTGGCGGCAGCGCCACCAACGACGGCGGCGCGGGGGCGATGCAAGCGCTGGGCGTGAAACTGCTCGATGCACAAGGCCAAACCCTGGCGCCCGGCGGATTGGCACTGGCGCAACTGGCGCGCATCGATCTCAGTGACATCGATCCGCGTCTGACCGACGTGCGCTTCGACATCGCCGCCGACGTCAACAATCCACTGTGCGGCCCCCACGGCGCCTCTGCGATTTTCGGTCCGCAAAAAGGCGCAACGCCTGCGCAGGTCGAGCAGCTGGATCGCGCCCTCGGGCACTTCGCCGGGCTTTGCGCCCAGGTCCTCGGCAATGACGTGCGTGACGAGCCGGGCAGCGGCGCGGCGGGTGGCCTGGGGTTTGCCGCCAAGGCCTTCCTGGGCGCGCAGTTCAAGGCCGGGGTTGAAGTGGTCGCGGAATTGGTCGGTCTGGCCGATGCGGTCAAGGGCGCCGACCTGGTGATCACCGGCGAAGGCCGCTTCGATGCGCAAACCCTGCGCGGCAAGACACCGTTTGGTGTCGCACGCATCGCCGGGCAACACGGCGTACCGGTCATCGTCATCGCCGGCACCTTGGGCGAGGGTTATCAGGCCCTGTACGCGCATGGCATCGACGCCGCGTTTGCCTTGGCGAGCGGGCCGATGACCCTGGAGCAGGCGTGCACCGAGGCGCCACGGTTGTTGCGTGAGCGGGCGAGCGACATCGCCCGGGTCTGGCGTATCGCCAAACGCCAATCCTGAATACCCCACGGCCATTGTAGGAGCGAAGCTTGCTCGCGAAGAACGTGAGGGCAACGCGTTCATCCAGACAACCTGCGTCATCGTTGACGACCTTCGCGAGCAAGCTTCGCTCCTACAGGGGGACGCGGCGAACCAAAGATCAGTGTTTCACGGATGAAACACTCGTAATCCCTTGAAATATATTTCGCAAATCCCCGCAAAAATCCTCAACCCCAGCCGATACAGATATCAGGCGCACACAAACCTATTACAACAGTGGCGCCAGCCTGAGCGGTGCGCCTCAATGCCCGCCCGCCAGTGATCACGGCAAGGACGCTCGAAGACTCAATCACCCGAGTATCGTCCTATGTCCCTGCGTAATCTGAACATCGCGCCTCGAGCTTTCCTGGGTTTTGCCTTCATTGCCTTGCTGGTCATCGTGCTGGGTGTATTTGCCGTGAGCCGCATGACGACCATTCGCCAGGCATCGGTCGATATGGAGACGACGCAACTGCCCAGCATCGGGTTTTTGGGCAACATGACGGAAAACGTCCTGCGCATGCGCATCCTCTCGTTCCGGGTGTTGGTCAACCGCGAACCCGCCGCGTTGCAGGAAGCCCAGACTCGCATCGGCGTCCTCACCGACAAGCTGCGCAGCGCTCAGGCCAGCTACGCAGCCTTGCCCGCCCAGCCAGAAGAAGCCGCGCTGTACAAGACGTTCACCGCCACCCTCGACACCTACATGCAAGCGCAGAACCAGATGATGGAACTGTCGCGGCAGAACAAGCTGGATGAGATGCGCACCCTGATCAATACGCGGATCAAGGACGGCACCGACCAGATGGGCGAGCAGCTCAATAAACTGGTGGCACTCAACACCACCGATGCGAAGACCGCTTCGGCCGAAGCGGGCGAACACTACAGCAACGCCATCACCGGCATCGTGGTCGTTGCGGTGATCGCCGCACTGATGACCGTGTTGCTGGCCTGGCTGTTGACCCGCAGCATCGTCACCCCGCTGAACCGTGCATTGCAGGCTGCTGAAACCATCGCGGGCGGCAACCTGCGCAACGTCATCGAAGTCGATGGCAAAGATGAACCGGCCCGTTTGCTCGGCGCGTTGTCCGCGATGCAGGCCAGTTTGCGCAAAACCATCGAGCAGATCGCCGGTTCCGCCACGCAGTTGGGCGCCGCCGCCGAAGAGCTGAGCACGGTCACGCAAGAAGCGTCCCGCGGTCTGCAACAGCAAAACAATGAAATCGAACAAGCCGCCACCGCTGTCAACGAAATGACCGCCGCCGTGGAAGAAGTGGCGCGCAACGCCGTGTCGACTTCCGAAGCCTCGAACCAGTCGACCCAGGCTGCTCGTGAAGGTCGCGACCGCGTGGTGGAAACCGTTGATGCGATCCAGACCATGACCCACGACGTGCAGAACACCTCGCTGATGATCGAAGGCCTGGCCGCTCAGGGGCGGGACATCGGCAAGGTGCTGGACGTGATTCGCGCCATTGCCGAACAGACCAACCTGCTGGCACTGAACGCCGCGATTGAAGCGGCCCGTGCCGGTGAAGCCGGGCGTGGTTTTGCGGTGGTGGCGGACGAGGTGCGGGCGCTGGCGCATCGCACGGCGCAGTCGACTCAGGAAATCGAGAAGATGGTGGCCGGCATCCAAAACGGTACGGGGGAGGCGGTGTCGTCGATGCAGCAAAGCAATCAGCGCACCCACAGCACCCTGGAAATGGCCCGAGCCGCCGGTGTCGCGCTGGAGCAGATCACCCAGTCGATCCATCTGATCAACGAACGCAACCTGGTAATTGCCAGCGCGTCCGAAGAGCAGGCGCAGGTGTCCCGTGAAGTCGACCGCAACCTGGTGAACATTCGCGACCTGGCGACCCAGTCCGCTGCCGGGGCCAACCAGACCAGCGCTGCCACCCACGAGCTGTCGCGCCTGGCCGTTGATTTGAATGCCATGGTGGCGCGTTTCGTGATTTGAGATAGGGTTGAGACTAGGAACACGCGCGATTGGAGAAATACATGCGCTATTCAGCCTTGACCCAACGAATTGCCGGAGACGGCGCTGCGGCCTGGCAGATTCATTACCGAGCATTGGAATTACGAGAGCAGGGCGTCGATGTGTTGCTGTTGTCGGTGGGCGATCCGGACTTCGATACGCCGCGTCCCATCGTCCAGGCATGCATTGACAGCCTGTTGGCTGGCGACACGCATTACTCGCAAGTGCGCGGCAGTCGCGGGCTACGCGACAGCATCGTCAGCCGTCACCGGCGTTGCAGCGGTCAGGAGGTCGATGCTGATCAGGTGATTGTGACGCCCGGCGCCCAGTGCGGGGTGTATTCGGTCGTGCAATGCCTGCTCGATCCGGGCGATGAAGTGATCGTCGCCGAACCGATGTACGTGACTTATGAAGGCGTGTTCGGTGCCTGCGGGGCGAAAGCGGTGCCGGTGGCGGTGCGTCCGGAGAACGGCTTTCGCGTTGATCCGGCGGATGTCGCGGCGCTGATCACGCCGAAAACCCGCGCGCTTTTGCTCAACAGTCCGAACAACCCTTCCGGTGCCAGTCTGTCGCTGAAGATCTGGCAGGAACTGGCATCGCTGTGCATTCGGCACAACCTGTGGCTGATCAGTGACGAGGTTTACAGCGATCTGTTGTACGAGGGCGAGCACATCAGCCCGGCCAGCCTGCCGGGCATGGCCGAGCGCACCGCGACGCTCAACAGCCTGTCCAAATCCCACGCCATGAGCGGCTGGCGGGTCGGTTGGGTGATCGGGCCCAAACCCTTGATTGACCATCTGGAACATCTGTCGTTGTGCATGCTGTTCGGCATTCCGGACTTTGTGCAGAAGGCGGCGCAAGTTGCGCTGGAGGGTGATCTGCCGGAAGTGGCGATGATGCGCGAAGAATACCGTCAACGCCGTGACCTGGTGTGCGCGAGCCTGAGTGCGTGCCCGGGGGTGCGGGCGGTTCGGCCGGATGGCGGGATGTTTGTGATGGTTGATGTGCGCCAGACCGGGTTGTCTGCTCAGCACTTCGCCGAGCGCCTGCTGGAGGGCTATGGCGTTTCGGTGCTGGCCGGTGAAGCGTTCGGGCCGAGCGCGGCGGGGCACATCCGGATCGGGTTGGTGGTGGATCAACGGAAACTGGCGGATGCGTGTCGGCGGATTGCGTTGTGTGCGGCGGATCTTTTGGAAGCGCGCCGGGCCTGACAGATTTGTGTTGGCAATGCCGGCCCCTTCGCGGGCAAGCCTCGCTCCTACAGGTGCTGCGTAATCCCGTAGGAGCGAGGCTTGCCCGCGAAGACTGACTTGCAGGCGCCGAATCTCTTAATCCTTCCACGCCCGCGTATTCACCAGATTCTTCGGCCGCTCACCCGCCAACGCTGCCAGCAGATTGTCCACCGCACACGTCGCCATCGCTTCGCGCGTTTCATGGGTCGCCGAGCCAATGTGCGGCGTCGCCACCACGTTGTTCAGTTGCAACAGCGGCGAGTCCGGGTTCAGCGGTTCGCGTTCGAACACATCCAGCCCCGCTGCGCGAATCTGCCCGGAACGCAACGCTTCGATCAGCGCCGTTTCGTCCACCACTTTGCCCCGTGAAATGTTGATGAAGATCGTCTCTGGACGCATCAGCGCAAACTGTTCAGCACCGATCAGCCCCTCGGTTTCCACTGTCAGCGGCAATGTCAGGCAAACGAAATCGGCCTGCTGCAACAGCTCCGGCAGGCTGCGGTATTGCGCATTGAAGCGCTGTTCCACCGCCGGTTTCGGCGAGTGGCTGTGATAGATCACCGGCATGCCGAAACCGAAATGCCCGCGTTGGGCCAACGCTTCGCCGATCCGCCCCATGCCAATGATGCCCAGGGTTTT
The DNA here is from genome assembly GCF_019946675.1 of Pseudomonas sp. BF-B-15. Classification (NCBI taxonomy): domain Bacteria; kingdom Pseudomonadati; phylum Pseudomonadota; class Gammaproteobacteria; order Pseudomonadales; family Pseudomonadaceae; genus Pseudomonas; species Pseudomonas sp. BF-B-15. The sequence continues at coordinate 20,260 of NZ_JAGYFZ010000012.1, read as the reverse complement.
ACCGTGCACATCGCTGCCGAAATGCACGGGGCCGATGTTGCGGTTCCACTGGCCGGCACGAACCATGTTCGCCAGTTCCACCACGCGCCGTGCCGTCGCGAGGATCAGCGCAAAACCGGTGTCGGCGGTGGTTTCGGTGAGCACGTCCGGGGTGTTGCTGAGCAGGATTCGCCGCTCGGTCAGGTAGTCGATGTCGTAGTTGTCGACGCCCACCGAAACGCTGGCGATGGCGCGCAGATTCGGCGCCAGGTCCAGCAGGCCCGTGTCCAGTTTCAGACTGGCACCGAGCAACCCGTGAGCGCGGGGCAGGGCCTCGCGCAGTTGCGCCAGGCCATCGGCGTCGAGGTTGTCGATCAGCGTCACGTCGGTCTGCTCATGCAGGCGAGCCATCAGCAACGGTGAGAGTTTCTTGTACAGCACGACCTGCTTTTTCATCGTATTCATCTCTGCATCAATTCAAGGATGGGCGGCGGTCGGGCGTGTTTGCGCAACCGCAGGACGTTCCCGGTCGCTGGCGCCGGGCTTGAGGAGAATCGTCAGCACCACCGAAAACATCAGCGCGCCGCTCATCAGCAGGTAAGACGCGCCCGGCGAACCGGTGGAGCTGTTCAGGTAACCGACCAGATAAGAGCCGCCAAACGAGCCGAGCGCGCCCATGCTGTTGATCAACGCCATGGCGCCACCGGCGACGTTGGCCGGGAGGATTTCCGGGATGATCGCGAAGAACGGTCCGTAAGGCGCGTACATGCAGGCCCCGGCAATCACCAGCAGGGTGTACGACCACCAGAAATGTTCGGCGCCCAGCGCGTACGATCCGTAGAACGCAATCGAGGCGATCAGCAGCGGCGGCCAGACAAAGCGTTTGCGCTTTTGCAGTTTGTCCGAGCCCCAGGACACCAGCAGCATGCCGATCACCGCCGCCAGATACGGCAGCGCCGACAGCCAGCCGGCTTCGACCATGTCCATTTGCGCGCCGGCCTTGAGGATCGACGGCAGCCACAGCACGAAGCCGTAGACGCCGATGCTCCAGCAGAAAAATTGCAGGGCCAGGATGATCACTTTCGGCGAGCGGAAGGCTTCGGCGTAGTTCTTCACTGCCTTGATGCCCACCTGTTCGGCGGCGAGGGCGCTTTCCAGATCGTGCTTTTCGGCGTCGCTGAGCCACTTGGCCTGGGCTGGACGATCATCCGCCAGGCGCCACCAGATAAACGCCCAGAGCACTGCCGGCAAACCTTCGATGATAAACATCCAGCGCCAGCTGTAATGCTGCACCAGATAGCCCGACACCACCGACATCCAGAGCATGGTCACCGGGTTGCCGAGGATCAGGAAAGTATTGGCCCGCGAGCGTTCGGCACGGGTGAACCAGTGGCACAGGTAGATCAGCATCGCCGGCATCACCGCCGCTTCGACCACGCCGAGCATGAAGCGAATGACGATCAGCCAGTAGGCGTTGGAGACGATCCCGGTGAGCGTTGCCAGGCTGCCCCAGAGAATCAGGCTGACGAAAATCAGCTTCTTCACACTGTGTTTTTGCGCGTAGATCGCGCCCGGCACCTGGAAGAAAAAGTAGCCGAGGAAGAACAGTGCGCCGAGCATCGACGACAGGCCTGGCGTGATCATCAGGTCGGCAGCCATCCCGGAGGCGGCGGCGAAGCCATAGTTGGCGCGGTCCAGGTACGCCAGGCTGTAGGTGATGAACACGATGGGCATGATGTACCACCAGCGGCGGGTGGCGAGCGTTGCGGTTTTCATGAGTGGTGCTCCTGAGCTTGTTGTTTTTGTCGCAGCAGGTAACGGGTTTAAATCTTCGGTGATTGAGCGGGCCTCATCGCTAGCAGGCTAGCTCCCACACTGGATCTATAGGCGACACAAATCCCCTGTGGGAGCCAGCCTGCTGGCGATAGCGGCCTCGAATTCGATGGACATCTCGGATCGGGTCGGCAACCCCTCCATATCCCCGCGACTCTGCACCGCACGGCTGCCAATCCAGTTGGCGCGTTTCACGGCGTCGGCAACGCTGTGGTTTTCCAGCAGCGCGCTGATCATGCCGACGGCAAACCCGTCACCGGCACCGACCGTGTCGACCACCGTTTCCACGGGCACGCCCGCCACGAAACCGTCATCCAGATGCGTGCGGTAATACGCGCCGTGCGGGCCGAGCTTGATCGCCACCGCTTCGGCGCCCTGGTCGAGGTAAAACGCGGCGATGTCAGCCGGGTCTTCATAGCCGGTCAGCAAACGACCTTCACTCAAACCCGGCAGCACCCAGTCGGCGAGGGCGGCGAGGCGGTTGATTTCGCTGATCATCTGTTGCGTGCTGGCCCACAGGCTCGGGCGCAGGTTCGGGTCGAAGGACACGCTGCGCCCGGCTTCGCGCATGCGCGTCATCAGTTCGAAAGACATCTGTCGCGCCGTTTCGGACAGCGCCGGAGGAATGCCGGTGGCGTGCAAGTGCCGCGCCTTGAGCAGTTCGGGGATGATCGACTTCGGCGACAGATGACTCGCCGCCGAGCCGCGCCGAAAGTATTCGACCCTGGGATCGTCGCCATCGTCGGTGCGCGACTTGAGCTGAAACCCGGTCGGGTGTGCGGCATCGAGGGCAACGTTACTGCAATCCAGACCTTCCTTTTTCAAGGTGTCGATTACGAAGCGGCCCAGAGAGTCGTCACCGACCCGGCTCAGCCACGTCACCTTGAACCCCAGTCGCGATAAACCGATGGCGACGTTGCTGTCGGCCCCGGCAATGCGTTTGTGAAAGTGGTCGACGTTGGCGAGGTCGCCATTTTGATCGGCGACAAACATCGCCATGGTTTCGCCGAACGACAGGATATCGATCTCAGACATGAGCGCTCTCCAGGCGTGCTTGCCCCAAGTGGGCGAGGGCGGCGACATGCTCGGTGGTGAGCCGCACCAGGTCGTCGCCTTGCAGCGGATATTCCGCGGCCCGCATCACGCCTTGGGCCATGTGCCGCAGCAGTTGTTCCCACGAATGCAGGTCGCTGGCAGCAGGCGGCATGGCGACCAGTTTGCCATCGGCCCGGCGTGACACGGCTTTGCAGTGCACGTAGCCAACGTGGCGCCCGAGCAGGCGCGCGGCGCTGCTGGCGGACTGGTCCTGCCAGTGCCAGTTGCCGATGTCGAAGGTCATGTTGATCGGCAGATTGTGTTGCTCGACCGCTGCGAAAAAACGCTGGAACGGTTCGATGCGACCGCCGTGCAGGGTCTGATCGTTTTCCACCAGCAGTTGCACGGCGCTTTTGCCCAGGATCCGGGCGAGGGTTTGCAGGTCGCTGGTGTCGGTGAAGTAACCGAGGGACACCTTCAGCCAATTGGCGCCGAAGGCCTGGGCGCGTTGCAGGGCGGTGATCAGTTGCGGATTGGGTTTCGACTGGCCGGCCAGCCACAATTCCATCGGCGAGGAATACACGCTTTCGAGGCCTTGCGCCCGGGTGGCATCGGCCAGTTGGGTGGGGTCTTCAACGGTCAGCAGTTCTTCGCGCCATTCGATGTGGCTGGCGCCCGCAGCGGCGAGGATATCGATGAAACTGCCTTGACCGCGCTGGCGGACGAGGTCGGCGCCGTAGCTGGAGAGGCTGATGGAAACGGGTGGTTTATGCATTGTCATGGACCTCTGAAACCGGTTTCATTTTTGTTCAAAAAAAAGGATGAGGTTTTGTGGTGATCTTTTGGGCCCCTTCGCGGGCAAGCCTCGCTCCTACAGAGGTATCGCGAGCCTCTGTAGGAGCGAGGCTTGCCCGCGAAGGGGCCGAAACATTCACCGAGAATTTCCCAGGGTCGACCCACGCACAATCAACCGCGCCGAAAAATCCATCGTCCGCACCGGCCCGTCATCCCCGCGCAAACGCTTGAGCAAGCATTCAAACGCACTCGCACCCATCTCGGTCGTCGGTTGGGCGAGGGCGGTGATGCCGCTGCCCACCAGCGGGTACCAATCCAGATCATCGAGGGCGATCAAGCCGACATCCTCGAACAACGTGCACTGCAATTCGCGCAACGCATGGGTCGCGGCCAGCGCCGCAATCCCGTTCGCGCAGAACAGCGCCTTCGGGCCGGGGCCGGGTGTATCGAGAAAAGTCTTGAGGTTTGCGGTGAGGTCACTGCCGGTTTCGATCATCGTTCCGCGCAGCGCCGAACGCCGGGCAATCTGTGCCTTGAAACTGCTGACTCGTTCGATCCGTGAACTGGTGCCGTCAAACGGTTCGGTGACCAGCAGCACATCGCGGTATCCGCGTTCTTCAAGGTGGGCGATGGCGATCTCGACCGCTGCCGGATTGTCCAGCCCGACCATGTCACTTTCGAGGTGCTCGACCTTGCGGTCCACCAGCACCAGCGGCATCTCTCGATGCAGTTCCTGCAATTCGTCGCGGTGGTGGCCGAGGGTGTTAACGATCAGCCCTTCGATGTTGTACGAGCGGAGCAGGGCCAGGTGCTGGCATTCCTGCTCGTCATCGCGGTCGGTGTTGCACACCACCAGGCTGTAGCCGTGTTGACGGCAGGCGGTTTCCACCCCGTGCATCACGGCAATCGAATAAGGGTTGCGGATGTCGGCGACCAGCATGCCGATCAGGCGGGTTCGTCCACGTTTCAGACCGCGAGCCATCTGGTTCGGGCGATAGCCCAGTTCGGCAATCGACTGTTCGATGCGCAATGCAATCGCATCGGACAGCAAGGCGCGATCCTCGCCGATGAACCGCGACACGCTGGCCTTGGAGACCTTGGCATGTTCGGCGACATCAAGCATGGTCACGCGGCTGCGCTGGGCGGCGGAGAAATCGTTCACGGTCTGAAACCTTCTTATTGGAGTTATAAGGTCCGTGCGTTTGAGATCGCACTGAAACCGGTTTCAGAAGACACCAAAAGCAAATACGCCGTCAAGCCCCGCATCGTCGATTGTCCGACAATGGCCGACGAATGGGATTCAGGCCCAAAGACTCAACCAGGCCGATCCCAACAGCAACAGGGCCATGCAGCGATTGAAGCGTTGCATTGAACGAGGTGAACGCAACCAGCGCGTGGAGCCCGCGCCGAGCAATGCCCAGACCCCAAGGCAGGGCAGGGAAATCAGAAAGAACGCCAGCGACAACACCATCACATGGGCCAGGCGCTGTTCGCCGGCCCCGGCAAATACACTGACAACCGCCAGCGCCATCATCCAGGTTTTCGGGTTGATCAGTTGCAGGCCGGCAGCGCCCAAAAGACCGAGCCGGGCGTCGGCATCTTGGTTGGTGACGGCCTCTGCCGGGGCGTTGAAAATCTGCCAGGCGAGGTAACTCAGCCAGGCCACGCCGATCCACTGCATCGCGGTTTGCACGAAGGGCCAAGCGGTCAGCGACGCCCCGGCACCACTGCCGACCAACAACACAATTGTCGCGGCGCTGGCACAGGCGCCGAAGATGATCGGCACGGCGGCCACCAAGCCGTATCGGGCACTGTTGCTCAACACCAGAATGTTGGTCGGGCCGGGCGTGATCGACGCCACGAACGCAAACAACAGGAAGGGCAGTAACGTCGGGAAAGTGGACAGCATCGCGGGCAAACTCCGGTGAAGATCTTTGAAGTCGATCTTCACAATCCCACGGTCAACTGTCTGGAAGATTTGAGCAGCGCTTGCGATACAACGCGGGCGTCAGGCCGTAGGCCCGCACGAACCAACGGCCCAGATGACTCTGATCGGCGAACCCCAACGCCATGGCCACCGTGGCCGGTTGTTCGCCTCGGGCCAGCATTCTGCGGGCCGTGGCCAGGCGCAATTGCACCAGATAGGCGTGCGGGGCGATGCCGTAAGCAGCCTTGAAGGCGCGGGTCAGGCGAAAGCGATCGACGCCCGTTGCGGCGGCCAGTTGGTCGAGGCCGATGTCCTCGTGGGCATGGGCGTGCAGATATTCCCGAGCCTTCTGCGCCACCAACGGCAATCGCGGGTCTTCGCCATAACGGGCACGCCAGTGCAGGTGAGTGGTGAGGCGTTCGAGCAAACCGTCGAGGGCAGTCTGGCGGACGATTTTCAGCTCGCCGTTGTGCAGCGCCTGAAACGCCAGGCTGGTGGCGTGGGCCAGGCGCACGTCGGTGGCCAGGGTATTGGCGAAGCTCAATTGACTGTTGTCCGGCGCGTTGTCGAACACGGCACTGAGTTCGCGTTTCAACCACTGCGGGTCGAGGTACAGCATGCGGTAGGTGAAACCGTCTGCCGTCGGTGCTTCGCCGTCATGGATGTCACCCGGTTCGAGCAAAAACACCTTGCCCGGCGTGCTCTGGTGCCGGGCCCGCCGGCAGTTGAATTGCTGCACCCCTTGCTCGGTGACGCCCACCAGATAGCTGTCATGCCAGTGTGGATCGTAGGCGTGGCCCTCGAAATGCGCGCGCAGCGTCTCGATGCCGGTGTCGGCGTCCTGGGCCAGGTCGATCCAGTTGTGAGTGGTCATGCTGCACCTGCGAGACGGATTGCCGGGTTATTTAACGCCCGTGGCGAGGGCGATGCCTAGAACGTTTGTGCACGGCTCAGTTGAACAGGCCCGCAGCGATGTTGATCGAGAACCCGAGAATCGCGGTGTTGAACAGAAAACCGATCAGCGACTGCGCGAGCACAATCTTGCGCAATTCCCGAGTGGCCACGCCGACATCGGAGGTCTGCACGGCTGCACTGATGGTGAACGAGAAATACAGGAAGTCCCAATAATTGGGGGTGGTCAGCCCTTCAGCGAAGCGCAAAGCCGGGTCTTTGCCGGCCCAGGTGTAGAACAGGCGGGCGTAATGCACGCTGAAAATCACCCCGATCAACAGCCATGAACCGATGACGGTCAGCGCGGTAAACCCGTAATGCAACAGTTTGCGGGTGGTTTCGAGGTCATTGCTGCCGGCCAGTTCGAAGGTGATGGTCGCCAGGCTGGCGATGGCGGCGATGCACACCACGAGCAGCACCAGCCCGGCGTTCTCGTCTTCGACTTCGGCAATGCGTTTCACATCCGGCGCTTTGGCGCGGGCGGCGAGCCAGAGCATCAGCACCAGATACGACCAGACCCCGGCGTTCCAGCCGAAGAGGATTTTGCTGATGATCGAATCGGCCGGAGCCAGAATGCCCACCGCAACACCGAGGGTCGCAGCGGCGGACAGGCGAGGGTGGGTGCGGGCGAGGAAGGGCATGGAGGCTCGATGGGTTGGGGTATTGCAAACACCTTAGCCCAGCGTGGCCCCCTCTGACCAACGACGATCCTTGTAGGAGCGAGGCTTGCCCGCGAAGACGGTGTAACAGTCAATACTTCACTCGACTGACACACCGCCTTCGCGGGCAAGCCTCGCTCCTACAAGGGGGATGTGTGCGGTTAGATGTTTTTGTGGCGTTTGCGCACCAGTTTCATCACCACCACAAAAAACACCGGCACAAACACCACCGCCAGTGTCGCGGTGATCATCCCGCCAATCACCCCGGTGCCGATGGCTTGCTGGCTTGCCGAGCTCGCGCCAGTGGCGATCGCCAGCGGCACGACGCCGAGGATGAACGCCAGGGACGTCATGACGATTGGCCGCAGGCGCAGGCGCGCGGCTTGCAGGGTGGCGTCGATCAGGTCGTGGCCTTCGTCGTACAGGCTCTTGGCAAACTCGATGATCAGGATCGCGTTCTTCGCCGACAGGCCGATGATGGTGATCAGCCCGACCTTGAAGAACACGTCGTTGGGCATCCCGCGCAAGGTCACGGCCAACACCGCGCCGAGTACACCGAGCGGCACCACAAGCAGCACCGAAGTCGGAATCGACCAGCTCTCATACAACGCCGCCAGGCACAGGAACACGATCAACAGCGACAACCCGAGCAGGATCGGCGCCTGGCTGCCGGACAGCCGTTCCTGCAGCGATAACCCGGTCCATTCCTGGCCCAGGCCCGCTGGCCCTTGCGCGACCAGTCGCTCGATTTCCGCCATGGCTTCACCGGTGCTGTGGCCTGGCGTCGGTTCACCGGAAATACTAATTGCCGGATAGCCGTTGTAACGGGTCAACTGCGCCGGGCCCTGAGTCCATTTGGCCTGGACGAAGGCGGACAGCGGCACCATTTTCCCGCTGCTGTTGCGCACGTGGATCTTCAGCAGGTCGGCGACCTGACTGCGTTGATCGCCTTCAGCCTGAACCACCACCCGCTGCATCCGCCCCTGATTGGGGAAATCGTTGATGTAAGCCGAACCGACTGCGGTGGACAGCACGCTGCCGATGTCGGTAAACGAAACCCCCAGCGCATTCGCCTGTTTACGGTCGACGATCAGTTGCACTTGCGGCGCTTCGGCCAGCGCGCTTTCGCGCACGTTCATCAGGATCGGACTTTTCTCGGCGGCTGCCAGCAACGCGGTACGCGCCTGCATCAGCGTGGCATGGCCGAGGCCGCCACGGTCCTGCAAGCGGAACTCGAAACCGCTGGAGGTGCCGAGGCCGTCCACCGGCGGCGGCAGGACCGAGAACGCCATGGCGTCCTTGATCTGGCTCAGCGCGATGTTGGCGCGGTCGGCAATCGAACTCGCCGAGTCGTCGCTGCCGCGATCCGACCAGTCTTTCAACGTGGTAAACGCCAGCGCCGCGTTTTGCCCGCTGCCGGAGAAGCTGAAACCCAGAATCACCGTGCTGTCGCCGACACCCGGTTCGGTGGCGTTGTGCGCTTCGATCTGCTCGACCACCTGCACCGTGCGATTTTTGCTCGCGCCGGGTGGCAGTTGAATGTCGGTGATGGTGTAACCCTGATCCTCCACCGGCAGGAACGAAGAGGGCAGACGACTGAAGCACAGCCCCAGACCGACCAGCAGCACGCCGTAGATCAGCAGGTAACGACCGCTGCGTTTCAGCGCATAAGCGACCCAGCCCTGATAGCGCTCGGTCAGTTGTTCGAAGCGTCGGTTGAACCAGCCGAAGAAGCCGCCCTTGGCGTGATGCTCGCCCTTGGCAATCGGCTTGAGCAGCGTTGCGCAGAGCGCCGGGGTCAAGGTCAGGGCGAGGAAGGCCGAAAACAGAATCGAGGTGGCCATCGACAGCGAGAATTGCCGGTAGATCACTCCGACCGAGCCCTGCATGAACGCCATTGGAATAAACACGGCGACCAGCACCAGAGTGATGCCGATGATCGCCCCGGTGATCTGCTTCATCGCTTTGCGCGTCGCCTCTTTGGGCGACAGGCCTTCGGTGGCCATGATCCGTTCGACGTTTTCCACCACCACGATGGCGTCGTCCACCAGAATGCCGATGGCCAGCACCATGCCGAACATGGTCAGTACGTTGATCGAGAACCCCAGCGCGAGCATGGTCGCAAAGGTGCCCATCAGCGCCACTGGCACCACGAGGGTCGGAATCAGCGTGTAGCGGAAGTTTTGCAGGAACAGGAACATCACCGCGAACACCAGCACCATCGCTTCGATCAGGGTGTAAACCACTTTGGTGATCGAGACTTTGACGAAAGGCGAGGTGTCGTACGGGATCTTGTATTCCACATTGGCCGGGAAGTAGCGCGCCAGTTCATCCATCTTCGCCCGCACCAGCGTCGCAGTGCTGAGGGCGTTCGCGCCGGGCGACAATTGCACGCCGACGGCGGTGGACGGCTTGCCGTTCAGACGCGTGCCAAACTGATATTCCTGGCTGCCGATTTCGACCCGCGCCACATCACCGATGCGCACGGTAGAACCGTCCGGATTGGCCTTGAGCACGATGTCGGCGAATTCTTCCGGGGTCGACAGCTGGCCTTTGACCAGAACGGTTGCGGTGATTTCCTGGGTGGTGCGGGTCGGCAGGTCGCCGATGCTGCCGGCCGAAACCTGGGCGTTCTGCGCAACGATGGCCGCGTTGACGTCGGCCGGTGTCAGGTTGAAACCGATCAGTTTCTGCGGGTCGATCCAGATCCGCATCGCCCGCTCGGCGCCGTACAGCTGGGCCTTGCCGACACCGTCCAGGCGCTTGATCTCGTTCATCACGTTGCGCGCCAGGTAATCGCTGAGCGCCACGTCGTCGAGCTTGCCGTCAGTAGACGTCAGGGTGATCAGCAACAGGAAACCGGCGGAGACTTTCTCCACCTGCAAACCTTGCTGGTTGACCGCTTGCGGCAGGCGCGACTCGATGACTTTCAGGCGGTTTTGCACATCGACCTGGGCCATTTCCGGGTTGGTGCCCGGTTGAAAAGTCGCCTTGATCGTGGCGCTGCCGAGGCTGCTTTGCGATTCGAAATACAACAGGTGATCGGCGCCGTTGAGCTCTTCCTCGATCAGGCTAACCACGCTTTCGTCCACGGTTTGCGCCGAGGCGCCCGGGTACACGGCGTAGATTTCGATCTGCGGCGGCGCGACATCGGGGTACTGCGCCACCGGCAATTGCGGAATGGACAGGGCACCGGCCAGCAGGATGAACAGGGCAACCACCCAGGCGAACACCGGGCGGTCGATAAAGAACTGCGGCATAGAAAAGCGTCCTGCTTACTGACCAGAAACCTGGGCAAGTGGAAGAGGGGAGTCGTCGATCTGCACTTTCTCGCCGGGCTTGGCGTGTTGCAGGCCTTCGATGACGATGCGGTCGCCAGACTTGAGGCCTGCGGTGACGATCCAGCGATCGTTTTGCACGGCGCCCAGCTCTACGGTTTGCTGGCCGACGCGCAGTTCCGCATCGAGCACCAGCACCTGCGCAACACCCGCGCTGTCGCGTTGAATGGCGCGTTGCGGCACGCTGATGCCTTGCTGGTTCACCGCTTGTTCCAGGCGCACCCGCACGAAGCTGCCCGGCAGCAAGTCGAGGTCGGGGTTGGGAAACTCGCTGCGCAGGATGATCTGGCCGGTGCCCGGGTCGACGGTGATGTCGGTGAACAGCAGCTTGCCCGGCAGAGGATAAAGGCTGCCGTCATCCTGAATCAGCGTGGCCTTGGCCTGACCCTGACCCACTTCTTGCAACTGGCCGGAACGGAAGGCGCGGCGCAGGTCGTTGAGTTCGCGGGTCGACTGGGTGAGGTCGGCATGAATCGGGTTCAACTGCTGGATCAATGCCAACGGCGTGGTTTCGTTCTGCCCGACCAAAGCGCCTTCGGTGACCAGTGCGCGGCCGATGCGCCCGGAAATGGGGGCGGTGACGGTGGCGTACCCGAGATTCAGTTTCGCTCGATCCACGGCGGCTTTATTGGCCGCGACTTCAGCGGCGGTTTGCCGTACGGCGGCCCGGGCGTTGTCGTAATCCTGGCCGCTGATGGCATTGCCTTCGATCAACTGGGCGTAGCGCTGTTCTTGCAGCCTGGCCTGGAAGGCGTTGGCCTCGGCCTTGCGCAGCGAGGCTTCGGCGCTGTCCAGGTCAGCCTTGAACGGTGCCGGATCGATGCGGAACAGTACGTCGCCTTTTTTCACGTCGCTGCCTTCGTGGAAGGCGCGTTGCAACACCACGCCGGCGACCCGGGCGCGCACTTCGGCAATCCGTGGCGCGGCGATCCGTCCGCTCAGTTCGCTGGTGATCGACAGGGGCCGGGGTTTGATGGTCTCGATGCGCACGGTGGCCAACGGCGCCTGCTCTTCAGCGTTCGTGGATTTGTCACACGCGCTCAGCGACAACGCCAGGGCTAGCAGGCTGAGCTTGGCAAGCAGGTTCTTCGACATGTAAATACCCCAATAATGAACTCCCGCATCCTACGGGGAGGCGACGAGGGTAGCGGTGAAGCTTTGTTGGTGCTGTGTGAAATTGTGTAATGGTTTTGCTCAGGCACGGGTGAGGGCGTATATCCTTCACGGCTTGAAATTTATTGCGCCTGTCAGGCAGTCATCGCTAGCAGGCTAGCTCCCACAAGGGATCTCATGTGGACACAAACATTGTGAACACCACTGAACCCCTGTGGGAGCTAGCCTGCTAGCGATGGCGGCATAACAGCCGCCACTGCACTCTCTGGAAACACCCATGCCCAACATCCTCCTGGTCGAAGACGACACCGCGCTCTCCGAGTTGATTTCCAGCTACCTGGAACGCAACGGCTACTCCGTCAGCGTGATCAGCCGCGGCGACCACGTGCGTGAGCGCGCGCGGGTCAATCCGCCGGACCTGGTGATCCTCGACCTGATGTTGCCGGGGCTCGACGGCCTGCAAGTCTGTCGCTTGTTGCGCGCGGATTCGGCCACGCTGCCGATCCTGATGCTCACTGCCCGTGACGACAGCCACGATCAGGTGCTGGGCCTGGAAATGGGCGCCGATGACTACGTCACCAAACCCTGCGAACCCCGCGTGTTGCTGGCCCGCGTTCGTACACTGTTGCGCCGCAGCAGCCTCAGCGAACCGCAGACGGCCAATGACCGCATCCTCATGGGCAATTTGTGCATCGACCTGTCCGAACGCACCGTGACCTGGCGTGAACAACTGGTCGAGCTGTCCAGCGGCGAATACAACTTGCTGGTGGTGCTGGCCCGGCATGCCGGCGAAGTGTTGAGCCGCGACCAGATTCTGCAACGCCTGCGCGGCATCGAATTCAACGGCACCGACCGCTCGGTGGACGTGGCGATTTCCAAACTGCGACGCAAATTCGACGACCACGCCGGCGAGGCGCGCAAGATCAAGACCGTGTGGGGCAAGGGTTACCTGTTCAGCCGTTCCGAGTGGGAATGCTGAGGCGATGTTCAGAATCCTCTTTCGCCTGTACCTGGTGACGATCATTTCGTACAGCGCGGCGATCTACCTGGTACCTGACGTGGTGATCAAGGTCTTCCAGGAGCGCTTTGTCACCTACAACCTCGATTACTCGCGCGGGTTGCAGTCGCTGATCGTCAAGCAGTTTCACGCCGTGCCCGAAACGCAGTGGCCAGCGTTGGCGGCGAAGATGGACAAGGAATTCAACCCGCTGCACATCGTCCTCAGCCGCAATGACGATGACGGCCTGACCCTGGCGGAACAGAAACGTTTGCAGCGTGGCGAGAATGTCGTGCGCATCGGCGACTGGGGCTGGCGCACGCTGGCGGTGGCACCGTTGAACTCGCAAACCGTCGTGCAAATGGTCGTGCCGCCGGACCCGCTGGACGTGAATTTGCTGTACTGGAGCATCAACGTGCTGATCGGCGCGACCATGCTCGCGTGCCTGTTGCTGTGGCTGCGCCCGCACTGGCGCGACCTGGAGCGGCTCAAAGGCACGGCTGAACGCTTCGGCAAGGGGCATTTGAGCGAGCGCACCCAGATCCCCACCCACTCCAACATCGGCAGCCTGGCCAACGTTTTCGACACCATGGCCGGCGATATCGAAAACCTGCTGAACCAGCAGCGGGATTTGCTCAACGCGGTTTCTCACGAGTTGCGCACACCGCTGACCCGCCTGGATTTTGGCCTCGCGCTGGCACTGTCCGACGATTTGCCGGCTGCCAGTCGGGAGCGCCTGCAAGGGCTGGTCGCGCACATTCGTGAACTGGATGAGTTGGTGCTGGAGCTGCTGTCCTATAGCCGCTTGCAAAATCCGGCCCGGCTACCGGAACAGGTGGAAGTGTCGCTGGATGAGTTCATCGACAGCATTCTGGGCAGTGTCGATGAGGAGCTGGAATCCCCTGAAATCGTGATCGACGTGCTGCTTCACGGCCAGCTCGAACGTTTCACACTCGATCCTCGGCTGACTGCCCGGGCGATTCAGAACCTGCTGCGCAACGCGATGCGCTATTGCGAGAAGCGTATTCAGATCGGGGTTCAGGTCTGTGCCAAGGGGTGTGAAATCTGGGTCGATGACGATGGGATCGGCATTCCCGATGACGAACGCGAGCGGATTTTCGAGCCGTTTTATCGACTGGATCGCAGTCGCGATCGGGCGACTGGCGGCTTTGGCCTGGGATTGGCGATCAGTCGGCGGGCGCTGGAGGCACAGGGCGGTACGCTCACCGTCGAACCGTCTCCGCTGGGCGGCGCACGGTTCCGTTTGTGGTTACCGATCCCGGCCTGATGACCGCCGAAAAACCTGTGTAGGAGCCGGCTTGCCGGCGATGGCGTCCTTGAATTCAACGCAATGTCTGATGGCCCCATCGCCAGCAAGCCGGCTCCTACAGGTCACGCGCTTAGCCGACTGCGCAACACCTTCGCCATCTCCTCCAGCTCCGACGCCGGGTTGTGCCCGATCAGCATCCACGCATGTTCCATGTCCGCCCAATACACCACGTTCATTCCGTGCCGACGCTCGTGGGCGAAGTGGCGACTGCCACTGTTTGAGCGGGTGACGCACAACGCCATGGGGCCGTGCGCCGGGTCCAGATACGTAATCTGGGCGATGGGCATGCCGTCGTATTCGAGGATTTGTGCGCGTTTGAGCTCAACGCGTGGCAGGCTCAGTTGAGCCGGCAAAAGGCGCAGCCCCAGGCGTGCGTCGATGGTGTGCAATTGCGCGCGCTGAGTGGCTTCGTCGCTGGGCAAGTGTTCCAGGGTTTGCGGCACGTACATCGACATGTAGTCCGCCACCAGCCCTCGCCAGCTGGATTTGTGCTGGCTCGCCTGCCAGCCAAGGAACAACCGGTCCGCGAGCACGCCGCTCAACACCAGGCCGGCTGCCGCCGCGAGGAACCTGCGCCGATTTATCGCGGGCCGGGCAGGCGAGGGCAAGGTGTCGAGCATCGCTTGCAGGCGGTCCACGGGCGCCTGTTGCGCCAGTTCGTCGTAGGCGGCCTTGAACGGCAGGCTGCTGCGGGCCAGCCATTGAAGGCGCAGGTTGAGCATCGAGTCTTCGGCGATGACTGCGTCGATGCGGCTGCGCTGATCGCTATCGAGTTGGTCGTCGAGGTAGGCCACCAGTTGCTCGTCCGTAGGCATCGTGTGATCGTTCATCGACGTTCTCCTGTGGAAGGGTTCGACACCGCGTGCAAGGGCGGGTACTCGGCCAGTTTCGCCCGCGCCGCGGCCAGGCGGCTCATGACCGTGCCGATGGGCACGTCCAGGACTTCGGCGACTTCGCGATAGGACAGGCCCTCCACGTAGGCCAGAAATACCGTTTCGCGTTGCGCTTCAGGTAGCGCATCGACGCGCCGAATCACCTGCGTGGCGAGCACGTGAGTTTGCGCGGCGTATTCACCGTCGAACGACAAGGCGTTGTCGGCATCCACCAGCCCCTGGCCCTGACGCACTCGGCGCGAACGCACTTCGTTGAGCCAGATCGAATGCAGAATGCTCAGCAGCCAGCGGTCCAGGCGGCTGCCGGGGACAAATTGCCCGGCACACTCCAGCGCACGCACGCAGGTGGCCTGCACCAGGTCTTCGGCGACATGCCGCTGCCGGGACAGTAGCAGGCCGTAGCGCCATAAGCGCGCCAGGTGCTGGCCCAGCTCTGCCCGTATTGCCTGATCGCTGGCGATGGCGACCTCCGTCCTGTCAGGTTTTCGATGAATCGTTAATGGCTTCAGCCAGGTCCTGGTACTCCTCGCAGGTGCTGCCGCAGATCGATTTTATCTGCTGCAACTGCTCCTGGGCGAGATCCAGCCGACCCTTGATCACATAAGCCTCGCCGAGGTACTCGCGGACTTGCGCGTACTGCGGGTCGAGTTTGACCGATTGCAGGTAGTAACCGATGCCCTCGTCGGTGCGCCCCAGTTTACGCGTAGCGTAGCCGCGATAGTTGAGCGCCTTGGCGGTGTCGGGTTCTTTCAGTGTGTCGAGCAGTGCCAGGGCTTCCTCGTAGCGACCGTCCTTTGCCAGCCGATAGGCGTAATCGGTGCGGTCGGCATCGGACACCTCGCCGCTGGTCTGCCTCACGCATTTTTGCGACCTGGAGTCGAAGACCTGGCCTTTTGGGCAGTTGGGCCTGGCCGGTGCGTCATCTTCACCATTGGCCAATGCAAGGGTAGCGGACAACGCAAAGGCGAGCAGTAGCTGAACGGTAAAAACAGTAAGACGGGTATTCATGGATGATCTCCACTGGCTTATTCGTTTCAGTTCAACCACGCCCCGGCAACATGCACGCAAGGTGTTATCCCGCAGGCCGAAATGATGAGTCTTCGCTGTCATGAACACCGCAGGGTGAACAATTATTCATTTCTTTCGGGCGGTCTTTTCGAGGCACGCGCACACAGGTTCGTGGTCGATCTGGGTGTCCACCCGTTTTGTCGCGGCTTTATCAGCGCAGGAAGGGCGAAGGTGGATGGGCAAATTCGCGTGCTGATCGCCGCTGAGCCCGAATTGCGGGGCAAGGATGTGGTGACGGTGCTTTATGTGACGGCGGCGCTTATCGCGATGAAGGCCAGTTAGATTTGTGGTGCGTTCATCGCCGGCTGGCCGGCGATGAACGATGACCGGGTCTCAGCTGAGCAACCGGATCGGCTCTCCAGCTGACCAGGCCTGAATGTCCTCGATCATTTGCGAAAAGAACTGATGGTAGTTCTGCTGGCTGACGTACCCGACATGCGGCGTCGCCAGCACATTCTCCAGCGTCCTGAACGGATGATGAGCGGGCAAGGGTTCCTGCTCGAACACGTCCAGTGCCGCACCGGCCAGCCGTCGTTTTTGCAACGCCTTGATCAGCGCCGCCTCATCGACAATCGGCCCGCGAGCCGTGTTGACCAACAGTGCGGTGGGTTTCATCCAGTCCAGCGCTTGCGCGTCGACCAAGCCGCGACTGCGGTCGCTGAGCACCAGATGCACCGACAACACGTCGGCCTGTTCGAACAACGCCTGCTTGCTGACGTAGGTCACGCCCACTTCGGCGGCGCGTTCGGCTGTGAGGTTTTCGCTCCAGGCGATCACCCGCATGCCGAACACCTGGCCGAACTGGGCGACTCGCTGGCCAATGCTGCCCAAACCGAGAATCGCCAGGGTCTTGCCGTGCAGGTCACCCCCCAGGCCTTGTTGCCATTTACCTGCACGCAGGGCGTTGGCTTCCACGACCAGGTTGCGGGTGGCGGCCATGATCAGCGCCCAGGTCAGTTCCGGCGCGGCGTGTTTGTAACTGTCGGTGCCGCTGACCTGAATGCCAAGCGCGGCAGCGGCTTTCAGGTCGAGGGCAGCGTTGCGCATGCCGCCGGTGACCAGCAGTTTGAGGGTCGGTAGCCGACGCAGCAGGTCTTCATCGAAGCGAGTGCGCTCGCGCATTACGCAGATCACTTCAAACCCGGCCAGCCGTGCTGCCAGCGTTTCGTTATCCGCCGGATAGTCATGGATGAAACTCACCTGGCCGATGGCGTCCAGCGCCGACCAGTCAACCACCTGCCGCGCCACATCCTGCCAGTCATCGAGTACCGCAATCTGCACAGCCATCCGCCTTACCTCATCAATGAACGGGGTTGGAATTGTTCAGCCAGGCGAGCAGGGCCTGGTGGAATTTTGCCGGTTCTTCCATTTGCGGCGCGTGGCCCATGCCGGGGAATTCAACCAGCGTCGAGTGAGGAATCAGTTTCGCCACCTGTTTGCCGAGTACGTCGTAGTGACCGATTTTCGCTTTGACCTCGGGTGAGGCGATGTCCTTGTTGATGGCCGTGGAGTCGGCAGTGCCGATCAGCAACAGCGTCGGCACCTTCAGGTCCTTGAATTCGTAGTACACCGGCTGGGTGAAGATCATGTCGTAAATCAGTGCCGAGTTCCACGCCACCCGGGTTTTGCCCGGGCCTTTGGCCATGCCTGCGTACATGTCTACCCAGCGGTCGAATTCGGGTTTCCAGCGGCCGTCGTAATAAGTGTTGCGCTGATAGTCGTGAATGCCTTGCGCCGTCACCTTGAGCTCACGCTCGTACCATTGATCCACCGTGCGATACGGCACGCCGAGGGCTTTCCAGTCTTCAAGACCGATTGGGTTGACCATCGCCAGTTGTTCGACCTGCTCGGGATATTGCAGCGCATAGCGGGTGGCGAGCATGCCGCCCGTGGAATGCCCGAGCAGGCTGGCTTTCTGGATGCCGAGGGCTTTGAGCAGTTGTTGGGTGTTGGCCGCCAGTTGCTGGAAGCTGTACTGATAATTGTCCGGTTTGCTGGAGGTGCAGAAACCGATCTGGTCCGGCGCGATGACCCGGTAACCGGCGTCGCTCAAGGCCTTGATCGACGTGTCCCAGGTTGCGCCGCAGAAATTCTTGCCATGCATCAGCACGATGCTGCGCCCGTTGGCCTTGCCGTGCGCGGCGACGTCCATGTAGCCCATTTGCAGGGACTGGCCCTGGGATTCAAAGGCGAAGTGCTTGAGCGTATAGGGGTATTCGAAGCCTTGCAGTTCGGGGCCATATTCCGGGCCTTCGGCCGCGATGGCCGGCAGTGCGGCGGTCAGCAGCAGGCTCGGAAGCCAGCGGGAGCGTGCGAGGGGCATGGGGAACTCCAGAGGAAATCGGCGATGCTGGATCGGCATGATTAGGGCGGTATTAAGCACAGGCAATCGCGGCGGGTGATGGTTCAACCGATCCAGCCCAGAGTCGCCAGGGCCAGCACGCCGTAACGGGCGCCTTTGGCGAGCGTCACGATCAGCAGGAAGCGCCCCAGCGGTTCGCGCATGACGCCGGCGACCAGCGTCAGGGGATCACCGATGACAGGCACCCAACTCAACAGCAACGACCAATGACCGTAGCGCTGATAATGAATGCGGGCCTTGTCCAGATGGCGTGGGCTGACCGGAAACCAGCGCCGCTCGCGAAACCGCTCGATACCGTGACCCAACCACCAGTTCAGCAGCGAGCCGAGCACATTGCCCAGCGTCGCAATTGCCAGCAGCGACCAGAGCCAGTACTGCTCGCTGAGCAACAGCCCCACCAGGACCGCTTCGGACTGCAACGGCAGCAGGGTCGCCGCACCGAATGCGGCGAAAAACAGCCCGATGTACGCCGCAGACATCAATGGGCGGCGGGGTAGTCCGCCACCACCACGTCAGCGCCGTCCTTTTTCAGGCCGATCACCTGATAGGCGTCGCTCATGCCGTCCATTTCCATGCCGGGCGAACCCATCGGCATGCCGGGCGCGGCCACGCCCAATAGATCGTCACGCTTGGTCAAGGCCAGCACCTGATCGGCCGGGACATGGCCTTCGACGAATTTGCCATTGATCAAACCGGCGTGGCAGGAAGCGAGACGTGGTGGCACGCCGTGCTGTTGCTTGAATTCGCTCATGTTGGCTTCGACGTGATCCTCGACCTTGAAGCCATTGGCCTCCAGGTGGCTGATCCACTTTTTGCAGCAGCCGCAGTTGGCGTCGCGGTGGACCTCGATGGGGATGAGGTCGGCGGCCTGGGCCAGGGACGAAATGAACAGGGCGCTCAGGGCGACCAGACGCAGATGGGTTCGCATGGAGGGATCTCGACTCGGATGGCGGTCAAAAAAAGAGGCATTTTGACTACTTTAGCCGGTTAAGAGCGACGAGATTGTTTCGAATTAATGCTGGGGTTGTGGGGGATTCTGGGTTGTACGGGTTTTGGTTGGTGTACATATCCATTGGTTTGGTGATGGCGGATATGGGTTTCGCCCTTACGGCGAGTCACTTTCGAAAAGCGCGAAAGTAACCAAAGCGCTTTTGCCCCTTTCGTTCGGTGCCTCGCTAAGGCTCGGCATGCCCTCGCTCCGGTCCTGCTCCGTGGGCCCGCCGCGATCGGCCATCCCTGGCCGTGCGCGGCTAACCCGGCATCCATGCCGGGTTGCCCACTGCGCAGAACCTCCACTCGGCCTCTCGAGGGGGCGTGCACCTCAAGATCAAAAGCTGAAGGCGAGCTAACGCTCGGCCTGATGAGTGGTGA
Organism: Pseudomonas sp. BF-B-15; assembly: GCF_019946675.1. Classification (NCBI taxonomy): domain Bacteria; kingdom Pseudomonadati; phylum Pseudomonadota; class Gammaproteobacteria; order Pseudomonadales; family Pseudomonadaceae; genus Pseudomonas; species Pseudomonas sp. BF-B-15. Next base: position 609 of record NZ_JAGYFZ010000012.1, on the reverse strand, counting down.
AGATCAAAAGCGCACACCGATCCCTGTAGGAGCCGGCTTGCTGGCGATAGCGGTGGGTCATCCAGCATATTTGTTGACTGGACGGATGCCATCGCCGGCAAGCCGGCTCCTACAGTTGATCGTATTTATCCAAGCGCAAGTGCATTTCCCTTGTAGGAGCCAGCTTGCTGGCGATAGCAGTGGGTCATCCAGCATATTTGTTGACTGGACGGATGCCATCGCCAGCAAGCCGGCTCCTACAGTTGATCGTATTTATCCAAACGCATGTGCATTTCCCTTGTAGGAGCCAGCTTGCTGGCGATAGCGGTGGGTCATCCAGCATATTTGTTGACTGGACGGATGCCATCGCCGGCAAGCCGGCTCCTACAGTTGATCGTATTTATCCAAACGCAAGTGCATTTCCCTTGTAGGAGCCAGCTTGCTGGCGATGGACGCCAACGATAACGCGGGCTGTCTGAATGAACGCGTTGTCCGGTCGTTTTTCGCGGGCGAGCCTCGCTCCTACAGGGAATCGCGTTTGCTTTTGCTTCTCACCACTCATCAGGCCGAGCGTTAGCTCGCCTTCCGCTTTTGATCTGAGCGCCCCCTCGAGAGGCCGAGCGCAGGTTC
>NZ_JAGYFZ010000119.1:0-16981 GCF_019946675.1 Pseudomonas sp. BF-B-15 | reverse complement strand
GTCAGCCGCTATCTCTGTTGACTGTGACACCGTCTTCGCGAGCAAGCTTCGCTCCTACAGGTTTGTGGCAAACCACTAAATCGCAGGCAAAAAAAAGCCCGATCTCGCTAAAGCGTTCAATCGGGCTACAGCACTCAGGAGCAACAAGTGCAAAGGGAGGTCGATGCGCGTACAGGCTTGAAGGGTTGCGCCAGGTCACTAGACCATCCAGCGATTATCTGGCGATTAAAGCCTCAGGCCACTTGGGAAAGCTTGGCGTTGGCCTGGTTCAGGCCCTTCTCCTGGAAGTCACCGCCCAGGTTCATGCCTTCGGCGTGGATGAAGGTCACATCGTGGATTCCGATGAAACCCATGACCTGACGCAGGTACGGTTCCTGATGATCCGCGGTGCTACCGGCGTAGATCCCGCCGCGAGCGGTCAGCACGTAAGCGCGTTTGCCGCTGAGCAGGCCTTGCGGGCCAGTGTCGGTGTATTTGAAGGTCACACCGGCTCGCAGCACGTGGTCGAGCCAGGCTTTCAGCGTGCTGGGGATCGCGAAGTTGTACATCGGTGCGGCCATGACCAATACGTCGGCGGCCAGCAATTCATCAGTCAACTGGTTGGAGCGCTCCAGGGAAGCCTGTTCGATGTCATTGCGCTGTTCGGCGGGTTTCATCCAGCCGCCCAGCAGGTTGATGTCCAGGTGCGGCACCGGATTGACAGCCAGGTCACGGACGGTGATCTGGTCGTTCGGGTGAGCGGTTTTCCACTGGTTGATGAAGGTCTGGGTCAGTTGACGCGAAACCGAGTCTTGCTGACGGGCGCTGCTTTCGATGATCAGAACGCGGGACATGGGATGTAGCCTCCATCTGAGAATGCTGTAAGTCGATGGAGTGAAGGTTAAACAGAGTCATATCGATGAAAAAGCGCAAATAACTGCTATAACCCATCAATAAATTCGTTTATAAGCTGAGCATGACCTGTAGGAGCAAGACTTGCCCGCGAAGGGGCCGTGTCATTCAACATTGATGTCGACTGGTACATCGCCTTCGCGGGCAAGCCTCGCTCCTACAAGGGGGTTGCAGTGTTATTTGGGGGTGCAGGTCAGGTTGATGCGCATCTTGATGATGGTCCGGTTGAACTTGGCAGTGGCATTTTTGTGCTTGCCGGCCGCCACTTCGATATTGCGGGTGCGCGGTGCTTCCGGACCGTTATTGAAAACCACCTTACAGACTGCATCGGTGCTGCCGAAGTTGTTGACCTGAATGGAGGCGATGTCGGTATCCGTGTCATACGCGTTGTAGTCGATGTCCATGCCGTTCAGCTGTTTTTGTACGTCGATCGGGTAGGCAAACGCAGTCAACGGCAACATCGCCAGCACCACACAACAGAATTTTTTCATTCGGCAGTCTCCAATAAGGACCGCCAGCTTAGGACAAGAGGAGCTCAAGATGAAAGCGCCCCGCGTGACCCTTGATCAATGGCGAACGTTACAGGCCGTGGTCGACCACGGCGGTTTCGCCCAGGCCGCCGAAGCGCTGCATCGCTCGCAATCGTCGGTCAGCTACACCGTGGCGCGCATGCAGGATCAACTCGGCGTGCCATTGCTGCGTATCGACGGCCGCAAGGCGGTACTGACCGAGGCCGGCGGCGTCTTGCTGCGTCGCTCGCGGCAACTGGTGAAACAGGCCAGCCAACTGGAAGACCTGGCGCATCACATGGAACAAGGCTGGGAAGCGGAAGTGCGTTTGGTAGTCGACGCCGCCTACCCCAGCGCCCGCCTCGTCCGCGCCTTGACCGCGTTCATGCCGCAAAGCCGTGGCTGCCGCGTGCGCCTGCGCGAAGAAGTATTGTCGGGCGTGGAGGAAGTCCTGCTGGAAGGCGTGGCCGACCTGGCGATCACCGGCTTTAGTATTCCCGGCTATCTGGGCGCGGAGTTGAGCGACGTCGAATTTGTCGCCGTCGCCCACCCCGAGCACGCCCTGCATCGATTGAACCGTGAACTGAATTTCCAGGACCTGGAAAGCCAGATGCAAGTGGTGATCCGCGACTCCGGCCGTCAACAGCCACGCGACGTCGGCTGGCTCGGCGCCGAACAGCGCTGGACCGTCGGCAGCCTGGCCACCGCCGCGACGTTTGTCAGCAGCGGCCTGGGATTTGCCTGGTTGCCGCGGCACATGATCGAACGCGAACTGAAGGAAGGGACGCTCAAGCTGCTACCGTTGGATCAGGGCGGTAGCCGGAACCCGAGTTTCTACCTGTATTCAAACAAGGAAAAACCCTTGGGCCCGGCCACGCAAATCCTCATCGAACTGCTGCGCACCTTCGACACCGCGCCGCTGGATGCGCCCTTCGCTGCCCCAGAACAAGCCTGACACGGAGTGATCGCATGGCCTATTTCGAACACGAAGGTTGCAATCTGCACTATGAGGAATATGGCCACGGCACGCCGTTGCTGCTGGTTCACGGGCTCGGTTCCAGCACCCTGGACTGGGAAAAACAGATCCCGGCATTGGCGGCCCGTTACCGGGTGATCGTCCCGGATGTGCGCGGCCACGGTCGCTCCGACAAACCCCGCGAGCGCTACAGCATCGCCGGGTTCAGCGCCGACCTGATCGCCCTGATCGAACATCTGAACCTCGGCCCGACACATTACGTGGGACTGTCGATGGGCGGCATGATCGGCTTCCAACTGGCGGTGGATCAGCCCCAATTGCTCAAGAGCCTGTGCATCGTCAACAGCGCGCCCGAGGTCAAATTGCGCAGCCGCGACGATTACTGGCAATGGTTCAAGCGCTGGAGCCTGATGCGTGCGCTTAGCCTGGGCACCATCGGCAAGGCCCTTGGTGGCAAACTGTTCCCCAAGCCGGAACAGGCCGAATTGCGTCAAAAGATGGCCGAACGCTGGGCAAAAAACGACAAACATGCTTATCTCGCCAGCTTCGACGCGATTGTTGGTTGGGGGGTTCAGGAACGACTTTCCAGGGTGTCCTGTCCAACCCTCATTGTCAGCGCCGACCGGGACTACACGCCGGTAGCGTTGAAAGAGAACTATGTAAAACTGCTGCCCGATGCGCGGCTGGTGGTGATCGCCGATTCGCGTCACGCCACCCCGCTGGATCAACCCGAACGCTTCAACCAAACCCTGCTCGAGTTTCTCACCGCAGTCGACACCACCACACTCAGGATCACTGACCCATGCTGAAAAAAATCGCCCTCGTCGCTGGCACCGTTCTGTTTGCCGCCAACCTGATGGCCGCTACGCCCGCCAAGGCCCCACACGTTCTGCTGGAAACCACCAACGGCCAGATCGAAATCGAACTGGACCCGGTCAAGGCGCCGATCAGTACCAAGAACTTCCTTGAGTACGTCGACAGCGGCTTCTACAACAACACGATTTTCCACCGTGTGATCCCGGGCTTCATGGCCCAGGGCGGCGGTTTCACTGCGCAGATGGCGCAAAAAGACACCAAGGCACCGATCAAGAACGAAGCCAGCAACGGCCTGCATAACGTGCGCGGCACCTTGTCGATGGCGCGTACGTCGAACCCGGATTCCGCCACCAGCCAGTTCTTCATCAACGTCGCCGACAATGCGTTCCTCGACCCGGGCCGTGACGCCGGTTACGCGGTGTTCGCCAAAGTGGTCAAGGGCATGGACGTGGTGGACATCATCGTCAATTCGCAAACCACTACCAAACAAGGCATGCAGAACGTGCCTATCGACCCGGTGCTGATCAAGTCGGCCAAACGTATCGACTAAGATCCACAGGCACAGGGATGTTGAGCGGCCGCCGGTATTCGGCGCCGCTCATAGTGTTTAAAGGAGAGCCCGCACGCGGGCGGAGAACCGATGCTTTATCGCCGTTTTGAACAATTGATTGACGTGTTCCGTGACGCCCCGACGGCGGCTCCGCCCGACCGTGTTTTCCCCTTCTATACCTATTACCTGAAGCAGGTCTGGCCAAGTTTCGCCGCCCTGCTGACCGTCGGCCTGTTCGGTGCATTGATCGAAGTGGCGCTGTTCAGCTACCTGAGCCGCATCATCGACCTTGCCCAAGGCACGCCGAACGCCAATTTCTTCAAGGAACACGGCATCGAACTGGCCTGGATGGCCGTCGTGGCGCTGATCCTGCGCCCGGTGTTCGTGGGCCTGCATGACTTGCTGGTGCACCAGACCCTGAGCCCGAGCATGACCAGCATGATCCGCTGGCAGAACCACAGCTACGTGCTCAAACAGAGCCTGAATTTCTTCCAGAACGACTTCGCCGGGCGCATTGCCCAACGCATCATGCAGACCGGCAACTCGCTGCGCGATTCCGCCGTGCAAGCGGTGGACGCGCTGTGGCATGTGCTGATCTACGCGATCAGTTCGCTGGTGCTGTTCGCCGAGGCCGACTGGCGCCTGATGATCCCGTTGTTGACCTGGATCGCTGCCTACATCGGCGCCCTCTACTACTTCGTGCCACGGGTGAAAGAGCGCTCCGTGGTGTCTTCGGATGCGCGTTCCAAGCTCATGGGCCGGATCGTCGACGGCTACACCAACATCACCACGCTGAAGCTGTTCGCCCACACCAACTTCGAGCAGCAATACGCCAAGGAAGCTATCGAAGAACAGACGGTCAAAGCCCAACTGGCTGGCCGCGTGGTCACCAGCATGGACGTGGTCATCACCAGCATGAACGGCTTGCTGATCGTCAGCACCACCGGTTTGGCGTTGTGGCTGTGGACGCAGTCGCTGATCACAGTGGGTGCCATTGCGCTGGCCACCGGCCTGGTGATCCGGATCGTCAACATGTCCGGCTGGATCATGTGGGTGGTGACCGGCATTTTCGAAAACATCGGCATGGTTCAGGACGGTTTGCAGACCATTTCGCAACCGGTCAGCGTCACTGATCACGCAGAGGCCAAACCGTTGACCGTCGCCCGGGGCGAAGTGCGTTTCGAGCACGTGGATTTCCACTACGGCAAGAAGAGCGGGATCATTGGCGACCTCAACCTGACGATCAAACCGGGTGAAAAAATCGGCTTGATCGGCCCGTCCGGTGCTGGCAAATCGACCCTGGTCAACCTGCTGCTGCGCCTCTATGACGTGCAGGGCGGGCGGATCCTGATCGACGGCCAGAACATCGCCGAGGTCGGCCAGGAAAGCCTGCGCGAGCGCATCGGCATGATTACCCAGGACACGTCGCTGCTGCACCGTTCGATCCGCGACAATTTGCTCTATGGCAAACCGGACGCCACCGATGCCGAGCTCTGGGAAGCGGTGCACAAGGCCCGGGCCGACGAGTTTATCCCGTTGCTCTCGGACGCCGAGGGGCGCACCGGTTTCGATGCGCATGTCGGTGAGCGTGGGGTGAAACTCTCCGGTGGTCAGCGTCAGCGGATCGCCATCGCTCGCGTGCTGCTCAAGGACGCGCCGATTCTGATCATGGACGAAGCGACTTCGGCGCTGGATTCGGAAGTCGAAGCGGCGATTCAGGAAAGCCTGGAAACCCTGATGCAGGGTAAAACCGTGATTGCCATTGCTCACCGGCTCTCGACCATCGCCCGGATGGACCGGCTGGTGGTGCTTGAGAAAGGCAAGATTGCCGAGACGGGGACCCATGCTGAGTTGCTGGCGCATGGCGGGTTGTATGCGCGGTTGTGGCAGCATCAGACTGGGGGGTTTGTTGGGATCGATTGATTGGGGATTGGGATTGGGGGCATATCCGTTGCTGCGGTAACGGCTTCTATTGGTTTCGCCCTTACGGCGAGTCACTTTGGAAAAGCCCCAAAGTAACCAAAGCGCTCTCGCCCCTTTCGTTCGGTGCCTCGCCTAGGCTCGGCATACCCTCGCTCCGGTCCTGCTCCGTGGGCCCGCCGCCATCGGCCATCCATGGCCGGGGGCGGCTAACCCGGCATCCATGCCGGGTTGCCCACTGCGCAGAACCTCCACTCGGCCTCTCGAGGGGGCGGTGCGTCCAGATCAAAAGCTGAAGGCGAGCTAACGCTCGGCCTGATGAGTGGTGAAAATCAAAAGCGTACGTGCCCCCTGTAGGAGCCGGCTTGCCGGCGATGGCGGTGGGTCAGTCGACACATCTATCGCCTGAAAGGACGCCATCGCCAGCAAGCTGGCTCCTACGGGGTAATGCGTATGTGTTCGGAATGTACACGCTCCCCTGTAGGAGCCGGCTTGCCGGCGATGGCGGTGGGTCAGTCGACACATCTATCGCCTGAAAGGACGCCATCGCCAGCAAGCTGGCTCCTACGGGGTAATGCGTATGTGTTCGGAATGTACACGATCCCCTGTAGGAGCCGGCTTGCTGCGGGCGGCGTTCCGACGATAGCGGTGGATCAGTCGACGCATCTATCGCCTGAAAGGACGCCATCGCCAGCAAGCCGGCTCCTACAGGGGAGCGGTGTTCAAGTCCGGAATGAGTGAGCGCAGCAGAGAAGGAGAGCGCGCACGACTGAGAGCCAGGTCGGCTTTCAGGCCGCCTCGGCGGCTGTGGCGGTAGTCGCCCCCTCGAGAGGCCGAGTGGAGGTTCTGCGCAGTGGGCAACCCGGCATGGATGCCGGGTTAGCCGCCCCCGGCCATGGATGGCCGATGGCGGCGGGCCCACGGAGCAGGACCGGAGCGAGGGTATGCCGAGCCTAGGCGAGGCACCGAACGAAAGGGGCAAAAGCCCTTGGTTACTTGGGGCTCTTCCAAGTGACTCGCCGTAAGGGCGAAACCAATAGCCGCCATAACCCCCAAAACGGATATGTACACAAACCCACAACCCAAGAGCCCAAAACCGAAAGCGGCAGAAAAGCGGCAGACGGCGGAAACCCGTTGCCGCTTTTCTGGCATTGCCGCCTTGCCCAAGCCCGCAAAGCCCCGGTTTACGGGCTTTTTTGAATTGGCACGCCGCTTGCTATATCCATCGTACGAAAAATCAGGTCACCCGAAGGTTTCCCGACATGAGCATCAGCTTCGATAAAGCGCTCGGTATCCACGAACAAGCCCTGGGCTTCCGCGCCCAGCGTGCCGAAGTCCTGGCCAACAACATCGCCAACGCCGACACCCCGAACTACAAGGCTCGGGATCTGGACTTCTCGAAAGTGCTCGCCGAGCAGAACGAGAAAACCAAGAGCGGCACATTCGCCTTGAACATGACCAACAACCGTCATATCGAAGCCGAAGGCATGGGCAATGGCGACGAGTCGCTGCTGTATCGCACGCCGATGCAACCGTCGATTGACCAGAACACCGTGGACGCCCAGCTGGAACAGTCGAACTACGCGGAAAACGCGATCAACTTCCAGGCCAGCTTCACCCTGCTCAACAGCAAATTCAAAGGGCTGATGTCAGCCATTCGCGGAGAGTAAGTCATGTCTCTATCCAGTGTTTTCAACATTGCCGGTAGCGGCATGAGCGCGCAAACCACGCGCTTGAACACCGTGGCCTCGAACATCGCCAACGCCGAAACCGTCTCGTCGAGCATCGACCAGACCTATCGCGCACGTCATCCAGTGTTCGCCACCATGTTCCAGGGCGGGCAGAGCGGCGGCAGTGATTCGTTGTTCCAGAACCAGGACGCGGCCGGTCAGGGCGTGCAAGTGCTGGGCGTGGTCGAAGACCAGAGCAATCTGGAAGCGCGCTATGAGCCGAACCACCCGGCGGCCGACGCCAAGGGCTACGTCTACTACCCGAACGTCAACGTGGTTGAAGAAATGGCCGACATGATTTCCGCGAGCCGTTCGTTCCAGACCAACGCCGAAATGATGAACACCGCCAAAACCATGATGCAGAAGGTCCTGACCCTCGGTCAGTGATAAGGGGCGACTCAGATGAGTGTTACCGATACCACTAGCGGCATTAGCCTCAAAGACATCCTGGCCAACTCCTCGATCAAGACCAACACCAGCGCCGATGGCCTGGCGTCCGCCACGAACAGCGCAACCGGCAAAAAGGCCCTGGGCAAGGACGCGTTCCTGCAGTTGCTGGTGACACAGCTGAAGAACCAGAACCCGCTGGAGCCGCAGGACAACGGCGAGTTCGTTGCCCAGCTGGCGCAGTTCAGCAGCCTGGAAGGCATCACCACGCTCAACACCACCGTGAGTGGCCTGGCCAGCAATTACAACTCGTCCCAGGCCCTGCAGGCTTCGTCGCTGGTCGGGCGTTCGGTCATCGCGCCGAGCGAGAAGGCCGTGGTCGATACCTCCAAGAGCTTCAACGGGACCGTCGCGGTTCCGGCCTCGGTGGACCCGGTGAAAGTGAAGATTAGCGACGCCGATGGCAAGGTCATCCGCACCATCGACCTGGGCAGCCAAAAAGCCGGCAGCGCCAGTTTCATCTGGGACGGCAAGAACGATGCAGGCGAAGTGGCCAAGGCGGGTACGTACACCTTCGGCGCTACCGCGACCTACGACGGCAAGGCGACTTCGCTGGTGACGTACCTGCCGGCGACTGTCAGCAGCGTGACCATCAGCCAGACCGGTGGTGAGTTGATGCTCAATCTCGCCGGTGGGGGCAGCATCGCCCTGTCCAAAGTACAAACAATTGGTATGTAGAGCCGACTAACACGGCACAAAGGAGTGGAATATGTCTTTCAATATCGGCCTTAGCGGTCTCTATGCAGCCAACAAACAACTGGACGTGACCGGCAACAACATCGCCAACGTCGCGACCACCGGTTTCAAATCGTCCCGTGCGGAATTCTCGGACGTTTACTCGGCCACCAAGCTGGGTTCCGGTAGCAAAACCATTGGTAACGGCGTGCGCCTGGCCAACGTTTCCCAGCAGTTCACCCAGGGCGACGTCAACAACACCGGCAACGTGCTGGACATGGGCATCAACGGTTCCGGCTTCTTCGTGCTGAACGACAACGGCTCGCTGTCCTACACCCGTGCCGGTACGTTCAAGGTCGACAAGGACGGTTACGTCACCAACACCGACGGCACTTCGCGTCTGCAAGGTTACGGCGTGGACGCCAACGGCAAGATCATCAACGGCGTGTTGACCGATCTGCGTATCGATACTTCGAACCTGGCGCCAAAAAACACCTCCACGGTGTCGTCGACGATCAACCTGAACTCCACCGCACCGGTTATCGATCAGGTTGCCACCCCGTTTGATTCGACCAAAGAAGCCACCTTCACCAAACAGTTCAGTACCCCGATTTATGACACTCAGGGTAACAAGCACGTCATGGACCAATACATGGTCAAGACCGGGGCGAACACCTGGAAAACCTACACCCTGATTGATGGTCGCAACCCGAATGGCACCGACCCTAGTCCTACCGCGGTTCCGTTGAACCTGCCGGTCGCTTCGACCATGGTGTTCGATACCTCGGGCAATCTGGTTTCGGTTACCACTCCGGCCGTTCCGGCGCCGATCGTGAGCCCTGACCTGAGGGTCACCGGCTGGATTCCCGGTGACGTGAAAAATGGCGTGTGGACAGCGAACGGCGCTACTTCCGGCGTCGTTACGGTCTCCATGGCCAAAACCTCGCAATACAATGCTGACACCGCGCGTTCGATTCCTACGCAGAACGGCTACGCCACCGGCCAGATCACCAACCTGACCATCGATGGCAGCGGTATCATGCTGGCCAACTTCAGCAACAGCCAGACCAAGGCCATCGGCCAGATCTCGCTCGCCAGCTTCACCAACGAGCAAGGTCTGCAGCCAGTAGGCGGCACCAGCTGGAAAGAAACCTACGCGTCGGGTATCCCGGGCTACGATGCGCCGAACACCGGCACCTTGGGCGAGATTCACTCCAACTCCCTGGAAGAGTCCAACGTCAACCTGACCAGCGAGCTGGTCGACCTGATCAAGGCGCAGAGCAACTACCAGGCGAACGCCAAGACCATCTCGACTCAAAGCACCATCATGCAGACCATCATTCAGATGACCTGATGCTGGATAGCGCTGCATAAAAAGCCCCTCGCAAGAGGGGTTTTTTTATGGCCGGTATTTTGTGTTGTCAGGGAGGGCCTCTTCGCGGGCAAGCCTCGCTCCTACAAAGCTCTTTGTCGTTCACAAAACCTTGTAGGAGCGAGGCTTGCCCGCGAAGGCGTCATACCAGTCACCACATTTCCATGGGCAAAAGAAAACCCCCGACCAATCCAGAGGACCGATCGGGGGTTGTCGAGTAAGCGCCTTTCAGCGCCTACCGGCTCAGCTTATTGGCAAGCTTCGCAATCCGGCTCGTCGATGGCGCAAGCCTTCGGCACTGGAGCAGGACCGGCAGGAGCTGCCAGGACCGAATCTTCACCGTGGTTGCCGCCGCTGGAAACAGCGTTCAGCTTGCCGGTGTTGATGGTCGACTTCTCGGTGCTGGTCGCGGCCAGGGCACGGAGGTAGTAAGTGGTTTTCAGGCCACGGTACCAGGCCATGCGGTAGGTCACGTCCAGCTTCTTGCCCGAGGCGCCGGCGATGTACAGGTTCAGCGACTGAGCCTGGTCGATCCACTTCTGACGACGGCTTGCCGCGTCGACGATCCACTTGGTGTCCACTTCGAAGGCAGTCGCGTAGAGCTCTTTGAGTTCTTGCGGGATGCGCTCGATCTGCTGCACCGAACCGTCGTAGTACTTCAGGTCGTTGATCATGACCGAGTCCCACAGACCGCGAGCCTTCAGGTCGCGAACCAGGTACGGGTTGATCACGGTGAATTCGCCCGACAGGTTCGATTTCACGTAGAGGTTCTGGTAGGTCGGTTCGATCGACTGCGAGACGCCAGTGATGTTGGCGATGGTCGCGGTCGGTGCGATGGCCATGATGTTGGAGTTACGAATGCCTTTCTGTACACGGGCGCGAACCGGTGCCCAGTCCAGGGATTCGTTCAGGTCAACGTCGATGTACTTCTGGCCGCGCTGCTCGATCAGGATCTGTTGCGAATCCAGCGGCAGGATGCCTTTGGACCACAGCGAACCCTGGAACGTCTCGTACGCGCCGCGCTCGTCGGCCAGGTCGCAGGACGCCTGGATCGCGTAGTAGCTGACCGCTTCCATCGACTTGTCGGCGAACTCGACGGCAGCGTCGGAACCGTAAGGAATGTGCTGCAGGTACAAAGCGTCCTGGAAGCCCATGATGCCCAGACCGACCGGACGGTGCTTGAAGTTGGAGTTCTTCGCTTGTGGCACCGAGTAGTAGTTGATGTCGATAACGTTATCGAGCATGCGAACAGCGGTGTTCACGGTGCGTTCCAGCTTGGCGGTGTCCAGCTTGCCGTTGACGATGTGGTTCGGCAGGTTGATCGAGCCCAGGTTGCAAACGGCGATCTCGTCCTTGTTGGTGTTCAAGGTGATCTCGGTGCACAGGTTCGAGCTGTGGACCACGCCAACGTGCTGCTGCGGGCTGCGCAGGTTGCACGGATCTTTGAAGGTCAGCCATGGGTGGCCGGTTTCAAACAGCATGGACAGCATTTTGCGCCACAGGTCTTTGGCCTGGATGGTCTTGAACAGCTTGACCTTGCCCGGGTACTCGGTCAGGGCTTCGTAGTACTCGTAACGCTCTTCGAAAGCCTTGCCGGTCAGGTCGTGCAGGTCCGGTACTTCGGATGGCGAGAACAGGGTCCACTTGCCGTCATCGAAGACGCGCTTCATGAACAGGTCAGGGATCCAGTTGGCGGTGTTCATGTCGTGGGTACGACGACGATCATCACCGGTGTTCTTGCGGAGTTCGATGAACTCCTCGATGTCCATGTGCCAGGTTTCCAGGTAGGCACACACAGCGCCTTTGCGCTTGCCACCCTGGTTAACGGCAACGGCGGTGTCGTTGACGACTTTCAGGAATGGAACCACGCCCTGGGATTTGCCGTTGGTGCCCTTGATGTACGAACCGAGTGCACGAACCGGGGTCCAGTCGTTGCCCAGGCCGCCGGCGAATTTCGACAACATGGCGTTGTCGTGGATCGCGTGGTAGATGCCCGACAGGTCATCCGGCACGGTGGTCAGGTAGCAGCTGGACAGCTGTGGACGCAGGGTACCGGCGTTGAACAGGGTCGGAGTCGACGACATGTAGTCGAAGGACGACAACAGGTTGTAGAACTCGATCGCACGGTCTTCTTTCTGCTTCTCTTCGATCGCCAGGCCCATGGCCACGCGCATGAAGAAGATTTGCGGCAGTTCGAAGCGGATACCGTCCTTGTGGATGAAGTAACGGTCGTACAGGGTTTGCAGACCCAGGTAAGTGAACTGCTGATCGCGCTCGTGGTTGATCGCCTTGCCGAGTTTTTCCAGGTCGAAGGTGGCCAGGACCGGGTTCAGCAATTCGAATTCGATACCCTTGGCGATGTACGCAGGCAATGCCTTGGCGTACAGGTCGACCATCTCGTGGTGGGTCGCGCTTTCGGCAACGTTCAGGAAGCTCAGGCCTTCGGCACGCAGGGTGTCCATCAGCAGGCGGGCGGTCACGAACGAGTAGTTCGGCTCACGCTCGACCAGGGTACGAGCGGTCATCACCAGAGCGGTGTTGACGTCGGTCAGGGCCACGCCGTCGTACAGGTTTTTCAGGGTTTCGCGCTGGATCAGGTCGCCGTCGACTTCTTCCAGGCCTTCGCACGCTTCGGTGACGATGGTGTTCAGGCGACCCATGTCCAGCGGTGCAAAAGTGCCGTCGGCGCGGGTGATGCGGATCGACGGGTGAGCGTTGACCGCTTCTTCTGCCGGAGCGTGGGCAGCGCGTTGTTTCGAACGACCGTCGCGGTAGATCACGTAGTCGCGAGCCACTTTCTGCTCACCGGCACGCATCAGGGCCAGTTCGACCTGGTCCTGGATTTCTTCGATGTGGATGGTGCCGCCCGACGGCATGCGACGCTTGAAGGTCGCGGTGACCTGTTCGGTCAGGCGGGCCACGGTGTCATGGATTCGCGACGAAGCGGCAGCGGTGCCGCCTTCAACTGCGAGAAACGCTTTGGTGATCGCGACGGTGATCTTGTCATCGGTGTAAGGAACGACAGTGCCGTTACGCTTGATCACGCGCAGTTGGCCAGGCGCGGTGGCGGACAGATCCGAAGTCGAATCAGCGGCCTGCGGCAAAGTGCCCTGCGGGTTCTCGCGAGTTGTGTCGGTTTGCATGGGGGGTTGTCTCCACATTCTCTATGTTTGTTTGGGCACCATCACGGTGCCCACCGTTCCGTCCTGAAGCACTACAACCGGCTGGGCCGGGCATACCAACTTCGGGACAGATCAGGAAGGGGGCTGTTGGGGCGCCGCTTCCATGCCGAAGTCTTTGGTCCCAGGCCTTGAGCCTGACACCAGGATCCTTTTGGGTGACAGTAATCGACTGCAACACCCGTACCGTTAACGCCGTTTCCGGCTCAAAAACAGTAGCCATCCGCACGCGCGGTTTGGTCTTTCGAAAATACGTTTGGTTCAACCGGAAAGAGGCAATAAAAGCGCTTGAAATCGGTGTCCGGTTTGTGTTTGGTTTTTGGCGTAAAACCCTACATGTAGGGTTTTTTTCGCGCCGGGGTACAAGATAATGCGTTTCGGAGGGTGTTGCAACGTACTACCTGTGGATAAACCTGTGCGTAAATTGTGTGTGAAAGGTGGAACGAGCGTGTAGGCCGCGACCTAGCTGGAGCGGACTGTTTTTCACTGATTTTCAGCGATTGAAAACAGTCATTCGGATTTTTAAGGGCGCGAACCCTATCACAAAAAACCGGGTTGTCCGAACGCATTTGCCGGCTTGTGTTCTCGGCGGGCGACGTTTATACAATCGGCCGATGGTTACGCATTCTTATCCTCCCCAATCATTACAAAAAGACGGGCGGATCCTTCCTTATTAGTGTTGTTGGCAAGCAGAGGTCACCGTGGAGCAAGAAGCCTGGCAGGTATTGATAGTGGAAGACGACCAGCGTCTGGCCGAACTGACCCGCGAATACCTGGAGGCCAATGGCCTGCGTGTGTCGATCGAAGGCAATGGCGCCCTGGCGGCCGCACGCATCATCAAGGAGAAACCGGACCTGGTGATCCTCGACCTGATGCTGCCGGGCGAAGACGGCCTGAGCATTTGCCGCAAGGTCCGCGACAAGTACGACGGGCCGATCCTGATGCTCACCGCGCGTACCGACGACACCGATCAAATCCTCGGCCTCGACCTGGGCGCCGACGACTACGTCTGCAAACCGGTTCGCCCACGCCTGCTGCTGGCCCGCATCCAGGCCTTGTTGCGGCGCAGTGAAGCGCCTGAACCCGTCCCGGAAAAACAGCGGCGCCTGCAATTCGGCCCGCTGGTGGTGGACAACGCCTTGCGTGAAGCCTGGCTGCACGACAACGGCATCGAGCTGACCAGCGCCGAGTTCGACCTGCTGTGGCTGTTGGTGGCCAATGCCGGGCGCATCCTCTCTCGTGAAGAGATTTTCACCGCACTGCGCGGCATCGGCTATGACGGCCAGGACCGCTCGATCGACGTGCGCATTTCGCGCATCCGGCCGAAGATCGGCGATGACCCGGATCATCCGCGCCTGATTAAAACCATCCGCAGCAAAGGTTACCTGTTCGTGCCCGAAGCCTGCGTAGACCCGTCGCTGTGAACTCGATCTTCCTGCGCATCTATGGCGGCATGTGCGCGGCGCTGATTCTGGTGGCGGTGCTCGGCGTGCTGGCCCTGCACATGCTCAACCAGGTGCGCAGCGAGCAGTACCGCGAACGCCTGGCCCATGGCACGTTCTCGTTGATGGCCGACAACCTGCAACCGATGAACGAAACCCAGCGTCACCGCGCCTTGCTGGTGTGGGAACGCCTGCTCGGGATTCCTTTGGCGCTGAAGACCTTCGCCCAGACCGATCTCGACCTGACTCAGCGCACCCGCGTGCTACGCGGTCAGGCGCTGGTGGAGCAGACCGGTCCGCATGCGGCGAAGGTCTATCGACTGATCAGCGACAAGGAGCAGTTGGTGCTCACGGGGGAGGTGCAGCAGATCAGCGAGCAACTGGCCCGCGCGACTATTTACCTGCTCGCCGATGAGCTGGTGCGCGTGCCGGTGGCCGAGCAGCCCAAGCGACTGGCGCAGTTGAAAGAAGACAAGGGGTTTGGTTTCGACTTGCGGCTGGTCACGGTCGGCGAAGCGGACATGGACGAAGACCAGAGCCGTCGGGTGGCCGAAGGCGATACGGTAATGGCGCTGGGCAAGGGCGGCGATTCGATCCGGGTGTTTGCCGGCATGGTCGGCACGCCGTGGGTGCTGGAAATCGGTCCGCTATATCAGATGAATCCTTACCCGCCGGAGTGGCTGGTGCTGATCGCGGCGCTGGGCTTGAGCCTGATCGGGTTGATCGTCTATCTCTTGGTGCGGCAACTGGAGCGTCGTTTGCGCGGGCTCGAAGCGGCCGCCACGCGTATCGCCAAAGGCAGCCTGGAAACCCGTGTGCCGGCGCGCGGCGCCGACTCGGTGGGACGTCTGGCCTCGGCGTTCAACGGCATGGCCGAGCACTTGCAGCAGTTGCTGGCGATCCAGCGTGAACTGGTACGCGCGGTGTCCCACGAATTGCGCACGCCGGTGGCGCGGCTGCGTTTCGGTCTGGAGATGATCGGATCGGCCACCACGCCGCAGGCGCTGGAGAAGTACCGCGAGGGCATGGATCACGACATTGAAGACCTTGATCGGCTGGTGGACGAGATGCTCACTTATGCGCGGCTGGAACAGGGTTCGCCCGCGCTGAATTTCCAGCGGATCGACCTGGATGCGTTGGTCAATCAAGTGATCGAAGAATTGGCGCCCTTGCGTGCCGACGTCACGGTGCAGCGCGGTTTGTGCCTCTCGGCCGCCGATTGCGATGATGCCTGGGTCGAGGCCGAACCCCGTTACCTGCACCGGGCGATCCAGAACCTGGTGAGCAACGCCATGCGCCATGCCTCATCGCGGGTGACCGTCAGCTATCAGGTCGGGCAGCAGCGTTGTCGGGTGGACATCGAGGATGACGGGCCGGGTGTACCGGAATCCGCGTGGGAGAAAATATTTACGCCGTTTTTGCGTCTCGATGACAGCCGAACCCGTGCTTCGGGCGGGCATGGATTGGGGTTGTCGATCGTGCGGCGGATCATCCATTGGCATGACGGGCGAGCGTTGATCAGCAAGAGCAAGAGCCTGGGTGGGGCGTGTTTCAGCTTGAGCTGGCCGCGCAATCAGGAGAAGCGTTGAGATTTTTGTTGTCCCGGAAATCGCCTTCGCGGGCAAGCCTCGCTCCTACAGGATCACATTCCCTGTAGGAGCGAGGCTTGCCCGCGAAGAGGCCCTGTCCGACACCAAAGATCTTCAGGCCTTGATACTGACCAGACTCAACAACTGCCCATCCTTGACCCCGAACTGCGCATCCAGCTCGGTGCCATGGCGCCATTCACTGGACAGGTCCGTCAACAATCGCAACCGCACCTCACCCGCCTCGGACCACTCCAGCACCTCGGCATGCTCGAAGTAGAATCGCTGCTGAACAATCGGATACAGCGCCTTGAACAGACTCTCCTTCACCGAAAACGTCAGCGTCACCAGCAGCGCCAGTTGATCGCGATGGCCTGCCGCCATGCGTTGTAACTCCGGCGGGGTGAGAATTTCCCCGGCCAGGCGCTCGGCCCGTTCAGGGTTGAGCAGGTTTTCCAGGTCCATCCCCAGGCCGCGCCAGTGGGTTTTCTGCGCGACAATCGCCGCAGCGCGGCCGGTGCTGTGGGTGATCGAGCCGCAGATGTGCGCGGGCCAGACCGGCGCCCGGTCTTCGCCAATGGCCGGGGTAAAATTCAGCCCTTCCAACCGCTGCAACGCGGCGCGAGCGCAAACCCGGCCGGCGAGAAATTCGGCCTGACGCTTGGCCACCGAACGCCGGATGGTCGCGGGCGGCTCGATGGCGCTGCGCTGAAAGTCATCGGCGGCCAGTTGCGAGGTGTTGAAGTGCGTGCTCAGCAGCACCGTATCGGGCAACACGAACGGCAGCGGCCAATGGGCATCGAGTGGGGTGCAGCAGGCGGGCAGGGCGGGGACGGGATTCATGTCGGGCATTTTGCCGGGTTGCCTTGAAGCTGGGTAGTGCAAAGG
>NZ_JAGYFZ010000118.1:0-17078 GCF_019946675.1 Pseudomonas sp. BF-B-15 | reverse complement strand
GTGTAGGAGCGAGGCTTGCCCGCGAAGCTTTTGGCGCTCTCGAGGACGCCTTCGCGGGCAAGCCTCGCTCCTACACAGGATTCGGTTTCTACAGTGGATATTGAGTTGTTCGTTACTTCCCGCCACTTCCCGCCACGCTTTCACCACCACGGGTCAGGTAATAGGCGCCGAGAATCGGCAGCATGGTCACCATCATCACCAGCATCGCGACGACGTTGGTCACCGGCACGTCCCGTGGGCGGCTGAGCTGGTTGAGCAGCCACAGCGGCAGGGTGCGTTCATGGCCGGCGGTGAAGGTGGTGACGATGATTTCGTCGAACGACAGCGCAAACGCGAGCATGCCGCCGGCCAGCAACGCCGAGCCGAGGTTCGGCAGGACGATGTAGCGGAAGGTCTGCCAGCCATCGGCGCCGAGGTCCATCGAGGCTTCGATCAAACTGTGCGAAGTGCGGCGCAAACGGGCGATGACGTTGTTGTAGACGATCACCACACAGAAGGTCGCGTGGCCGACGATGATGGTGAACATCCCCGGCTCGATGCCCAGCGTCTTGAAGGTCGCCAACAACGCGATCCCGGTGATGATCCCCGGCAATGCGATGGGCAAAATCAGCATCAGCGAGATGCCTTGCTTGCCGAAGAAATCTCGCCGGTACAACGCCGCCGACGCCAGCGTGCCGAGCACCAACGCGATCAACGTCGCGACGGAGGCGATCTGCAGCGACAGCTTGATCGCTTCCAGCACGTCCGGCCGTGCGAACGCCACGCCGATCCACTTCAGGGTGAAGCCCTTGGGTGGAAAGCTGAACGCCGCGTCTTCGGTGTTGAACGCGTAGAGGAAGATGATCAGGATCGGGAAGTGCAGAAACACCAACCCGCCCCAGGCTGCGATGCGCAGACCCAAAGAAGCTTTCTCAGAGTGCATCGAAGGCCCCCAGTCGTTTGACGATGGTCAGGTAAATGGCGATCAACACAATCGGCACCAGCGTGAACGCCGCGGCCATTGGCATGTTGCCGATCGCGCCTTGTTGGGCGTACACCATGCTGCCGACGAAGTACCCCGGCGGGCCCACCAGTTGCGGCACGATGAAGTCGCCCAGGGTCAGCGAAAACGTGAAGATCGACCCGGCGGCGATGCCCGGAATCGACAACGGCAGAATCACCTGCATAAAGGTCTGGCGCGGCTTGGCGCCGAGGTCGGCGGAGGCTTGCAGCAACGACGGCGGCAGGCGTTCCAGCGAGGCCTGAATCGGCAGGATCATGAACGGCAGCCAGATGTAGACGAACACCATGAAGCGCCCCAGGTGCGAGGTCGACAAGGTGCTGCCACCCACGCCCGGAATGCCCAGCACAAATTGCAACACCGGCTCCAGTCCCAAGTGTTGAACGAACCACTGCGCCACGCCGCCCTTGGCCAGCAGCAACGTCCACGCATACGCCTTGACGATGTAACTGGCCCACATCGGCATCATTACCGCGATGTAGAAAAACGCCTTGGTCTTGCCGGTGGTGTAGCGCGCCATGTAGTAGGCAATCGGGAACGCGACAATGGCGCTGGCAATCGAGACCACGACGGCCATGCTCAGGGTGCGCAGAATGATGTCGAAGTTCGACGGCTGGAACAGCGCGGTGAAGTTCGCCAGGGTCAGGTCGGGCGTGACCGCCATGGTGAAGTCGTCGAAGGTGTAGAAGCCTTGCCACAACAGCACCAGCAGCGAACCGAGGTAAATCGCGCCGAACCACAACAACGGCGGCACCAGCAGCAGCGACAGGTAAAAGTTCGGCCGGCGATACAGCAGGTTGGAAAACCTGCGTAACGGCGAGCCGCCGGCCGGGGTTTGAGGGAGAGCCACGCTGGTCATCTCACACCCCGCCGGCAACGGTGTCGTGCAGCGGGATCATCGCTTCCCGTGCCCAGCGTGCGCTGATGCGTTGCCCGGTCTGATGTTGCGCGCTGACGTCCAGCCATTGGTTGTTGGCCTGGCTGATGTTCAGGGTCTGGCCGTTTTCCAGCTTCAGTTCATAACGGGTGGCGCTGCCCTGGTACTGAACGTCGTGGAGCAAACCACTGACTTCGATTTCGTGGCTGGCCAACGGGCCGTCGGCGAAACGCACGTGTTCCGGGCGAATCGAAAACGGCTGCGGATTGCCGCTGAGCTGCTGCGCCAGATCGCCGCGAATCACGTTGGAGGTGCCGACGAATTCCGCGACAAAGGTGGTTGCCGGTTTCATGTAGAGGTTGCGCGGGGTATCGACTTGTTCGATGCGCCCCTTGTTGAACACCGCCACACGGTCAGACATCGACAAGGCTTCGGTCTGGTCGTGGGTGACGAAGATGAAGGTGATGCCGAGCTGGCGTTGCAGCTTTTTCAGCTCGCTCTGCATTTGCTCGCGAAGCTTCAAGTCGAGGGCGCCCAGCGGTTCGTCGAGCAGCAGCACCCGTGGGCGATTGACCAATGCGCGGGCCAGGGCCACACGCTGGCGCTGACCGCCCGACAGTTGCACCGGTTTGCGCGCGCCGTAGCCGCCGAGGGCGACCATGTCGAGGGCTTCTTCAGCGCGTTTCTGGCGTTCAGCCTTGCCGACGCCTTTGACTTTCAAACCGTAGGCGACGTTGTCGAGTACGTTCATGTGCGGGAACAGGGCGTAATCCTGAAACACCGTGTTGACGTCACGCTCATACGGCGGCAGCCCGGCGGCTTCGTTGCCGTGAATCCGGATCGAGCCTGCGCTCGGTTGTTCGAAACCGGCGATCAGGCGCAAACACGTGGTTTTGCCCGAGCCGGAAGGGCCCAGCATGGAGAAGAACTCGCCGTCCTGGATGTCGATGGAAACCCGGTCTACGGCTTTCACTTCGCCGAACAGACGGGAAACGTTGGTGAACTGGACTGCAAGCGTCATGGTGCGGTGCTCCGAAATATCAAATCTGAAAAGCATCGCTGGCAAGCCAGCTCCTACAGGGGGTACGCGTACTTTGTAGGAGCCGGCTGCCGGCGATAAGGTCCGAAGGACCTTCAGGCGTCAGCGACCGCCCATGATCGCGATGTAGTCCTGGGTCCAGCGGCTGTACGGCACGAACTTGCCGCCTTCAGCCTGCGGGGTTTTCCAGAAGGCGATCTTGTCGAACTGGTCGAAGCCGTTGGTCTTGCAGCCTTCGGCACCGAGCAATTCGCTCTCTTTGCACCCCGCCGGAACCGATGGCAACGAACCGAACCAGGCGGCCAGGTCACCCTGGACTTTCGGTTGCAGCGAATGGTCCATCCACTTGTAAGCACAGTTCGGGTGCTTGGCGTCGGCGTGCAGCATGGTGGTGTCGGCCCAGCCCGTTGCGCCTTCTTTCGGAATGACCGAGGCCACTGGCTGCTTGTCCGCCACCAGGCCGTTGACCATGTAGCCCCAGGTGCTGGACGCCACGACGCCTTCGTTCTTGACGTCACTCATCTGCACGGTCGCGTCATGCCAGTAGCGGTGGATCAGAGGCTGTTGCTTGCGAAGCAGGTCCAGCGCGGCCTTGTACTGTTCTTCGTTGAGCTGGTACGGGTCCTTGATCCCCAGTTCCGGCCGTTTCGCCTTGAGATAGAGCGCTGCATCGGCGATGTAGATCGGACCGTCGTAGGCCTGGACCCGGCCCTTGTTGGACTTGCCGTCCGGCAGGTTCTGTTCCTCGAACACCACGCCCCAGCTGTCCGGGGCGGTCTTGAAGACGTTGGTGTTGTACATCAACACGTTCGGGCCCCACTGATACGGGGTGCCGTAGGTTTGTTTGTTGACGACGTACCACTGGCCATCCTTCAGGCGCGGGTCGATGTTCTTCCAGTTCGGAATCAACGCGGTGTTGATCGGCTGCACGCGTTTGCCAACGATCAGCCGCAGCGACGCATCGCCCGACGCGGTCACCAGGTCGTAGCCGCCCTTGGACATCAGGCTGACCATCTCATCGGAAGTGGCGGCTGTTTTGACGTTGACCTTGCAGCCGGTTTCCTTCTCGAAACTGGTCACCCAGTCGTAGGCCTTGTCGCTTTCGCCACGTTCGATGTAACCGGGCCAAGCCACGATATCCAGCTGACCTTCGCCGGCACCGACGGCTTTCAGCGGTTCGGCGGCCTGGATACTGGCGCTGGCCAACAGCGCTGTGGTGATTGCACTGAGCAGTGCGGTCTTGTGCACGAACATGGGAATTCCCTCTTCTTTAAATTATGGTCGGGGCAGTTTTGAACGTGGTTCAGCGTTGTAAACACGATCCTGTAGGAGCCGGCTTGCTGGCGATAGCGGTGGGTCAGTCAACCTGATGGTCAACTGGACGGACGCCTTCGCTGGCAAGCCAGGCTCCTACAGGATTCGCGGTGTTCCAGCGTTTCTGCGCTAATGCCTTTACGGCTAATTGTTAGCGTAGTGCGCTTTTATAAATGCTGTCCGTGGCGCGCCATGATGTGCCGCACCACGCTGTAGTCCTGAAGCGAATCGCTGGACAGGTCTTTGCCGTAGCCCGAGCGTTTCAGGCCGCCATGGGGCATTTCGCTGACCAGCATGAAATGGCTGTTGATCCAGGTGCAGCCGTACTGCAAGCGCGCGGCGACCTGCATCGCCTTGTCCAGGTTCTGGGTCCAGATTGAGGAAGCCAGGCCGTATTCCGAATCGTTGGCCCAGTCCACCGCTTGTTCGAGCCCATCGAAGCGGGTCACGGTGACCACCGGCCCGAACACTTCGCGCTGGACGATTTCATCGCTCTGCTTGCAGCCGGCCAGCAGCGTCGGTTGGTAATAGAAGCCGGCGCCGGAATGCACGGCCGCGCCGGTCACGCGCTCGATGTGCGGCTGACCCAGGGCGCGTTCGACGAAACTGGCCACGCGGTCGCGCTGGCGGGTGGTGATCAGCGGCCCGATTTCGTTGTCGGCATCGCGTTTACCAGCGAAGCGCAGGCTGCTGACCGCCGCGCCGAGTTCGGCCACCAGGCGGTCATGAATGCCGGCCTGTGCATAAATGCGGCAGGCGGCGGTGCAATCCTGGCCGGCGTTGTAGTAACCGTACGTGCGCACGCCTTCGACTACCGCCTGAATGTCGGCATCGTTGCAGACGATCACCGGGGCCTTGCCGCCGAGTTCGAGGTGCGTGCGCTTCAGGGTTTTCGCTGCGGCCTGGAGGATTTTTTGCCCGGTGACGATATCGCCGGTCAGCGACACCATGCGGATTTTCGGGTGGCTGACCAAGTGGCTGCCCACGCCTTCACCGCCGCCGCAAATGATGTTGATCACGCCGCGTGGGAGGATTTCGGCCAGCGCGGGCGCCAGGGCCAGGATCGACAGCGGCGTGTGCTCGGAAGGCTTGAACACCAGCGTGTTACCGGCAGCGAGGGCCGGGGCGATTTTCCACGCGGCCATCATGATCGGGTAGTTCCACGGCGCAATCGAGGCGACCACGCCAATCGGATCGCGACGCACCATGCTGGTGTAGCCCGGCAGGTACTCGCCGCTGAGCTGGCCGGTCTGGCAGCGCACCGCGCCGGCGAAGAAGCGGAACACGTCGACCGTCGCGCTCAAGTCGTCCTGACGCGCCAGGTGCAACGGTTTGCCGCAGTTCAGGGATTCGAGGCGGGCGAGCAGGTCGGCTTGTTTTTCGATGGCATTGGCGATGTCCAGCAGCAGGTTCGAGCGCTGCTGCGGCGTGGTCCGCGACCAACTGGCGAACGCACGGTGCGCGGCGAGGATTGCGGCTTCCACTTGCTCAGTGCTGGCCTCGGCAATGTGCGTTATCACCTCACCGGTGGCCGGGTTGAGGATCGGCTCGACAAAACCCTGACCCGCGACCAGTTCGCCATCGATCAACAACGCGGTGAACAACGGGGTCTGCGCGCCAGCCATTTTTCGGGTTCTCTTTTCTTGTGTGGCCATGCTGCTCCCTGTGACTGGGGCCCGGCCGTCTTATAGATGTTCCAAGACTAGTGCCCGGATCCGAGGTCGACAAATACTAAATACTGAAGGTGGCGTTCGATTAAATAGATGGCTTGCGCCCGCCGTGGGGCTGCTCGCGCGCGACGGTCAGGAACGGGTCGACCAGTGTCGGACGCGCCGTACCACGGCGCCAGGCCAGGCCGACATCGAGGGTCTGACTCAGGTCGGCAATCGGCCGCGCTTCGATGATGTCGCCCTCCAATGACCAGGGGCGATAGGTCATGTCGGGCTGGATCGACACGCCCAATCCGGCGGCCACCAGGCTTCGTACCGCTTCTGTGGAGGCGGTTTTAAGGGTGATGCGCGGTTGAAGCGACGCCGCCGACCACATGCGCTGGGCATTGCGGTCCATTTCATCAACGTTCAGTTGAATCAGCGGTTCACGGGCGACGTCGGCCAGGTTGATGCTGTCGTGTTCCAACAGCGGATGCTGGGCCGGCAGCCATAAACGGTGGGGCGAATGGGTCAGCACTTCCGTTTGCAGGGCGTGGCGGTCTTCGAGATTGGAGAGGATCAGCACGCCGACATCGATCTCGCCGCTGACCAGCAAGTGCTCGATATACGGGCGTTCGTCCTCCATCACGCGGATCTCGACGTTGGGGTAGGCGCGTTGAAAACGGGTGAGCAGGTCCGCGAGGTAATAACCGGCGACGAGACTGGTTACGCCGACGATCAACTGCCCGGCGACCTGGTCGGTGCTTTGTTGCAGGCTGCGTTTGGCGTTGTCCACCGTTGCCAGAATCAGGTGTGCCTGGCGTAGGAACTGATGGCCCTGGTGGGTCAGCGTCATGCCCTTGGCATGGCGGTTGAACAGCCCGACGCCGATTTCCTGCTCCAGTTGCTGGATGGCCAGGGTCAGTGTCGACTGGGAAATGAACGCGGTTTGCGCGGCGGCAGAGATCGAGCCGGTCTCGGCCACGGCGATGAAATGACGAATTTGACGCAAAGTCATCATGAAGAAGTACCCGGTGGGCGGTTTTTATAGATTCGCTTGAGTGTATATCTTTTTAATCGATGGGCTTTTTAGCGTTACAGGAGGTGAGCAACATCTGGAAGCACTCTCGCCGGGAAGGGCTGGGCACTTTCGATCTAGGCTGGTGGCCTTATGTTTCCGGTTAACCCCTTTTGTGGAGGCGGCAAGAATGAATACCCGTGGATTGCTCGATCAATTACTCAAATCCGGCCAGGACCTGTTGCAGAACAAGACCGGTGGCGCGCAGAACAAGGCGTCCAGCGCTGGGTTGGGCGGATTGCTTGGTGGTGGCGGTGGTTCGGGTGGCCTTGGCAGTTTGTTGTCAGGCGCGGGTGGCGGTGCATTGGCCGCTGGCGCGATGGGCCTGTTGATGGGTAACAAGAAGGCTCGCAAAGTCGGCGGCAAAGTCGCTGTCTACGGCGGCCTCGCGGCATTGGGCGTGATTGCCTACAAGGCTTACGGCAACTGGCAGGCCCAGCAGGGCACTGCACCGAAGCAAGAGCCGCAAACCGTGGACCGCGTGCCGACGGCGCAGGTCGAGCAACACAGCCAGGCGATTCTCAAGGCGCTGGTGGCGGCGGCCAAGGCTGATGGTCATGTCGACGAGCGCGAGCGTGCGTTGATCGAAGGTGAGTTCATCAAACTCGACAATGATCAGGAACTCCAACACTGGCTGCACGCCGAACTGAACAAACCCCTCGATCCAACCGATGTTGCGCGCGCCGCCAGCACCCCGGAAATGGCGGCCGAGATGTACATCGCCAGTGTGATGCTGGTGGACGAGGAGAACTTCATGGAGAAGTCTTACCTGGACGAACTGGCGCGCCAACTCAAGCTTGAGCCGGCGTTGAAGGCCGAGCTGGAAAAACAGGTACGCCAGGCTTCCATGTAGAAACCGGCTTCAAATCCTGTTTCGCTCCCGAGACCGCCATCGCCAGCAAGCCGGCTCCTACAAGGGAACTTCGGTGCGCACAACACTCGTGCCCGACACCGACCACCTGTAGGAGCCGGCTTGCTGGCGATGAGGCCCTAAAATCCTGCCCCGCCCTCAAGGCCGCCATCGCCGGCAAGCCAGCTCCTACAAGGGAATTGCGGTGCGCACAACATTCGTGCCCGACGCCACCACCTGTAGGAGCCAGCTTGCTGGCGATGAGGCCCTAAAATCCAGCACCGCCCTCAAGACCGCCATCGCCGGCAAGCCAGCTCCTACAAGGGAATTGCGTTGCGCACAACAGCCCGCCGCCGATCCCCTGTAGGAGCCAGCTTGCTGGCGATGAGGCCCTAAAATCCTGCACCGCCCTCAAGACCGCCATCGCCGGCAAGCCAGCTCCTACAAGGGAATTGCGTTGCGCACAACAGCCCGCCGCCGATCCCCTGTAGGAGCCAGCTTGCTGGCGATGAGGCCCTAAAATCCTGCCCCGCCCTCAAGACCGCCATCGCCAGCAAGCCGGCTCCTACAAGGGAATTGCGGCGCGCACAACACTCGTGCCCGACGCCGATCCCCCGTAGGAGCCAGCTTGCTGGCGATGGCCTTTTCAGCCCCGCAACATCCTCATTCGCCGAGATGTGAACCGCCGCGCATCCGTCTTATAAATGAAACACCGCCCTCGGCTATACTGCGCAGCATTTGAAATGGCCCCGAGGACTGACTGTGAAGAACTGGACGTTGCGCCAACGCATTTTGGCGAGCTTTGCGGTAATTATCGCCATCATGTTGCTGATGGTCGTCGTCTCGTATTCCCGGCTGTTGAAGATCGAGGCCAGCGAAGTCAGCGTTCGTGACGACGCGCTCCCCGGGGTGTATTACAGCTCGATGATTCGTGGTGCCTGGGTTGACAGCTATCTCCAGACCCAGGAAATGCTGGGCTTGAAGGAAGGGCAGGGCATCAGTGCCGAGGACGCCGCAGACTTCAAGAATTTTGAAGCGCGCGTGCAGGACGCGATGAATAGCTATCGCGCCACCGTCACCACGGATGAAGACAAGCTCGAATTCGCAGCCTTCGAAAAATTCCATGAGAATTACGGCAAGATCCTGGCCGCAGTGCTCGACTTGCATAAGCGCAACCAGGAAGCCGAGGCCATCAAGTTGTTCAATGAACAACTGACCCCGACCTGGACGGCGGGGCGCATGAAGCTCAATGACATCCTGCGCGAAAACAAAGCCGTGGCGGATCAGGACATGGCCTACATTGATGATGCGGTGTTCACCGCGAAAGTCATCATGGGCATTTCCCTGCTGGTGGCGGTATTGGCCGCCGGTCTCTGCGGCCTGCTGCTGATGCGCGCGATCATGGCGCCCATGAACCGCATCGTGCAGATCCTCGAAGTCATGCGTACCGGCGACCTCAGCGGCCGCTTGAACCTGGAGCGCAAAGACGAATTCGGCGCCGTGGAAACGGGCTTCAACGACATGATGGCCGAGCTCACTTCGTTGGTGTCTCAGGCGCAGCGCTCGTCGGTGCAGGTCACCACGTCCGTGACCGAAATCGCCGCCACCTCCAAACAGCAGCAAGCCACTGCTACTGAAACCGCCGCCACCACCACCGAAATCGGTGCCACTTCCCGTGAAATCGCCGCCACCTCGCGTGACTTGGTGCGGACCATGACCGAAGTCTCCACCGCTGCCGATCAGGCCTCGGTGGCTGCCGGTTCCGGGCAGCAGGGCCTGGCGCGAATGGAAGAGACCATGCACTCGGTGATGGGCGCCGCGGATCTGGTCAACGCCAAACTGGCGATCCTCAACGAGAAGGCCGGCAACATCAATCAAGTGGTGGTGACCATCGTCAAGGTCGCGGACCAGACCAACCTGCTGTCGCTGAACGCTGCCATCGAAGCCGAGAAGGCCGGTGAATACGGTCGTGGATTTGCCGTGGTTGCCACCGAAGTGCGGCGCCTGGCGGACCAGACCGCCGTGGCCACTTACGACATCGAACAGATGGTGCGCGAGATCCAGTCGGCGGTGTCGGCCGGGGTCATGGGCATGGACAAGTTCTCTGAAGAAGTGCGTCGCGGCATGTCCGAGGTGCAGCAGGTCGGCGAGCAGCTGTCGCAGATCATCCATCAGGTTCAGGCGCTGGCGCCGCGGGTGTTGATGGTCAACGAAGGCATGCAGGCCCAGGCCACCGGCGCCGAGCAGATCAACCATGCACTGGTGCAGTTGGGCGATGCCAGCAGCCAGACCGTCGAGTCCTTGCGTCAGGCCAGTTTTGCCATCGACGAACTGAGCCAGGTGGCCGTCGGGCTGCGCGGCGGCGTTTCGCGATTCAAAGTCTGATGAGCGAACTCACGGCCAAACGCACCGCCGTGAAGCCGGCGATGCATGCATTGTTTCTGGTGTTTCGCATCGGCAGCGAGCGCTATGCCTTGCAAGCGATCGAAGTGGCAGAAGTGCTGCCGCGCTTGCCGTTGAAGCCGATTCCTCGTGCACCTGACTGGGTCGCCGGGGTGTTCGCCTATCGCGGCGCGGTAGTGCCGGTAATCGACCTCAGTGCGCTGACCTTTGGCGAACCGGCCCAGGCGCGCACCAGCACGCGCCTGGTGCTGGTCAACTACCGTGCGGATGAAACCGCTGAGGCGCAATTGCTCGGGCTGATCCTGGAGCAGGCCACCGACACGCTGCGCTGCAACCCGG
The DNA here is from genome assembly GCF_019946675.1 of Pseudomonas sp. BF-B-15. Classification (NCBI taxonomy): domain Bacteria; kingdom Pseudomonadati; phylum Pseudomonadota; class Gammaproteobacteria; order Pseudomonadales; family Pseudomonadaceae; genus Pseudomonas; species Pseudomonas sp. BF-B-15. Next base: position 6,529 of record NZ_JAGYFZ010000118.1, on the reverse strand, counting down.
CGGACTTTCAACCCTATGGCCTGGATAATCGCCAGGCGCCGTACCTCGGACCGGTGCGTGAAGACGCGCAAGGTTTGCTGCAATGGGTGCGCGTCGCCGATCTGCTGGACGAGCAGGTTCGGGCGCTGCTGTTTCCGTCACCCCCGCTGGACCTGGCGCAGCTTGAGGTGCAGCCATGAGCAGCGATCAACGGTTTTTCGATTTTCTCAAGGAACGCATCGGCCTCGACGTCACCTCGGTGGGCCCGGCGATTATCGAAAGAGCGGTGCGCCAGCGCAGCACGGCGTCCAGCGCGCTGACGGCCGATGAGTATTGGCACACCTTGCAGGGCTCGCAGGATGAGCAGCAAGCGCTGATCGAAGCGGTGATCGTTCCCGAAACCTGGTTTTTCCGTTACCCGGAATCCTTCGCCGCCCTGGCAAAACTGGCGGCCAAGCGCCTGACCGATATCAACAACATGCGCGCATTGCGGATTCTCAGCCTGCCGTGTTCCACCGGTGAAGAACCCTATTCCATTGCCATGGCCTTGCTCGATGCCGGGTTCAAACCGCATCAGTTCAAAGTCGAAGGCATGGACGTCAGCCCGCTGTCGGTGGAGAAAGCCAGGCGCGCGCAGTACGGCAAGAATTCGTTTCGCGGCCAGGACATCGCGTTTCGCGAGCGGCATTTCACCGTCGAGGACGAGTCCTATCGCCTCAGCGAGCGCGTGCTGGAACAGGTGCGTTTACAGGTCGGCAATCTGCTGGATCCGTCGTTGCTGGCCAACGAATCGCCTTATGACTTCGTGTTCTGCCGCAACCTGCTGATCTATTTCGATCAGCCGACGCAACAACAGGTGTTCGAAGTGCTCAAGCGCCTGACCCATGTCGAGGGCGTGCTGTTTATCGGCCCCGCCGAGGGCAGTTTGCTGGGGCGCCTGGGCATGCGTTCGATTGGTATCCCTCAATCTTTTGCGTTCAGTCGCCAAAGCGCGCCAGAGCCCGAGCCTTTTGCGGCCTTCGTGCCGACGCCGTTGCCAGTGCGCCAACCGGTGCGCAGCGTCACGCCGGCACCGGTACGCCTGCGGCCCTTCGCAACAGTGACGCCGCTGCCGGTGGCGGCAAAAGCCGCCAGTCCCGACGCCGCTACGTTGCTGGCAAACATCGCCGCACTGGCCAATGAAGGCAAAAGCGCCGAAGCCCGCGCCGCGTGCGAAAGTTATTTGCGCAGCCATGAACCGGTAGCCCAGGTGTTTTACTGGCTGGGACTGCTCAGCGATGTCGCCGGCAGCGCTCTCGAAGCCCAGGGCTTTTATCGCAAGGCGTTGTACCTCGAACCGCAACATCCCGACGCGTTGATGCACCTGGCGGCCTTGCTGCAATCCCAGGGCGACACGGCGGGCGCCAAACGATTGCAGGACCGCGCCGCCCGCAGCGAGCGCGCAAACAGTGAGCGCAAACGATGAATGCCGCCGACAGCTTTAGCCTCACCCATGAAGATGCCCAGGCCATCGACGATTGCTGGAACCGTATCGGTATCCACGGCGACAAGTCCTGCCCGCTGCTGATCGAACACATTCATTGCCGCAATTGCGCGGTGTACTCGGCGGCCGCTACGCGTTTGCTCGACCGCTATGCGTTGCAACAGGAAGACCGCGGGCAAGTCTCGGTCGCGGTCGAAAGCGAGGTGAAAACCCGCTCGCTGCTGATGTTCCGCCTCGGCGAAGAATGGTTGGGCCTGGCCACCCGCAGCCTGGTGGAAGTGGCGCCGCTGCAAGCGATTCATTCCTTGCCGCACCAGCGCTCCCGGGCCTTGCTCGGCGTGGCGAATGTGCGCGGCGCGCTGGTGGCGTGCCTGTCGTTGGTGGAACTGCTCGGGCTCGACGGCGTGAGCAGCGTGGCGCCTGGTGCGCGCGTGATGCCGCGCATGTTGATCATCGCGGCCCACGGCGGGCCGGTGGTGGTGCCAGTGGACGAAGTCGACGGGATTCATGCCATCGACGAGCGCCTCCTTGAGGCCGCATCGCGTTCCGGTACGCAGGCCAGCGCCAAATACACCCGTGGCGTATTGCAATTCAAAGGTCGCAGCCTGCGTTGGCTGGATGAAGAACAGCTGCTGTCCGCCGTGACCCGGAGCCTCACATGACCCCCGAGCAAATGCGCGACGCCTCTTTGCTGGAACTGTTCAGCCTCGAAGCCGAGGCCCAGACCCTGGTGTTGAGCACGGGGCTGCTGGCGCTTGAACGCGATCCGACCCAGGCCGATTACCTTGAATCGTGCATGCGCGCGGCTCACTCGCTCAAAGGCGCGGCGCGAATTGTCGGCGTCGATGCCGGCGTCAGCGTTGCCCATGTGATGGAAGATTACCTGGTCAGCGCCCAGGAAGGCCGGTTGTATCTGCGGCCCGAGCACATTGATGCCTTGCTGCAGGGCACCGATTTGCTGATGCGCATCGCGACGCCGAACAACGCACCGGCGCCTGCGGATATCGAAGCTTATGTCGTCTTGATGGGACGGCTGCTTGTTCACATGGCGACGGTTGCCCCCATCGCGCCGCCGATGGCAGAACTTCAGCTGGAGCCGCCGACGGCCACGGTTGAGTCGCCCATGCCGGCCGCCACGCAAGCCCCCTCGGCAGCTGCCGCCGAGCCCTCGCCCAAGACCAAACGCACCACCGAAAGTGGCGAGCGCGTATTGCGCGTTACGGCCGAACGCTTGAACAGCCTGCTCGACCTGTCGAGCAAATCCCTGGTGGAAACCCTGCGGCTCAAACCGCATCTGGCCACCATGCAACGCCTCAAGCGCATGCAGAACAACGGCCTGCGGGCGCTGGAAAACCTCAATGTCCATCTCAAGGATCAGACCTTGAGCCTGGAAGCCCGGGAAGCCCTCGACGATGCGCGTCGGTTGCTGGCGGAATCCCAGCAATTGCTGGTGGAAAAAAACGCCGAGCTGGACGAGTTCGCCTGGCAGGCCAGTCAACGTGCGCAAGTCCTGTACGACACCGCGCTGGCCTGTCGCATGCGGCCGTTTGCCGATGTGCTGAGCGGGCAAGTACGCATGGTCCGCGACCTGGGGCGCAGCCTCGGTAAACAGGTGCGGCTGGAGATCGAGGGCGAGAAAACCCAGGTCGATCGCGACGTCCTGGAAAAACTCGAAGCGCCGCTGACGCACCTGCTGCGCAACGCCGTCGACCACGGCATCGAATCCCCGGAGCAACGGCTACTGGCCGGTAAACCGGAAGAAGGTGTGATCCGCCTGCGCGCCTCGCATCAGGCCGGTCTGCTGATGCTGGAACTGAGCGATGACGGCAACGGCGTCGACCTGGAAAAGGTCCGCCGCAGCATCATCGAACGTCAGTTGTCCCCGGCCGACACCGCCGCGCAGTTGAGCGAAGAGGAGTTGCTGACGTTCCTGTTCCTGCCGGGTTTCAGCCTGCGCGACGCGGTCACTGAAGTGTCCGGACGTGGCGTCGGCCTCGACGCGGTTCAGCACATGGTCCGCCAGTTGCGCGGCGCGGTGGTGCTGGAGCAGACGGCGGGCGAGGGCAGCCGCTTCCATCTCGAAGTGCCGCTGACCCTGTCGGTGGTGCGCAGCCTGGTGGTGGAGGTCGGCGAAGAGGCGTATGCGTTTCCACTGGCCCACATCGAGCGCATGTGCGACCTGGAGCCGGCAGACATCGTGCAGGTCGAAGGCCGTCAGCATTTCTGGTACGAAGGCCGGCATGTCGGATTGGTTGCGGCCAGCCAATTGCTTCAGCGTCCGGCGAGCACCAACAGTCAGCAAACCCTCAAGGTCGTGGTCATCCGCGAGCGCGACGCGATCTACGGTGTGGCGGTCGAGCGGTTTGTCGGCGAGCGCACGCTGGTGGTCTTGCCGCTGGACGAGCGTCTGGGCAAAGTGCAGGACATTTCTGCAGGCGCGCTGCTCGACGACGGTTCGGTGGTGCTGATCGTCGACGTCGAAGACATGTTGCGATCGGTGGACAAACTGCTCAATACCGGGCGTCTGGAGCGGATTGCCCGCCACAGCAATCAGGCGGCCGAAGCCGCGCGCAAACGGGTTCTGGTGGTCGACGATTCGCTGACCGTCCGCGAGTTGCAACGCAAACTGTTGCTCAATCGCGGCTACGACGTGGCCGTGGCGGTGGACGGCATGGATGGCTGGAATGCCCTGCGTTCCGAGGATTTCGATCTGCTGATCACCGACATCGATATGCCGCGCATGGACGGTATCGAACTGGTGTCTTTGTTGCGCCGTGACAACCGCCTGCAATCGCTGCCGGTGATGGTGGTGTCCTACAAGGATCGCGAAGAAGACCGTCGTCGTGGACTGGACGCCGGGGCCGACTATTATCTAGCCAAAGCCAGTTTTCACGACGACGCCCTGCTTGATGCAGTGGTTGAGCTCATAGGAGGAGCGCGGGCATGAAAATCGCAATCGTCAACGACATGCCCATGGCGGTGGAGGCCCTGCGTCGTGCCTTGGCGTTTGAGCCGGAGCATCAAGTGATCTGGGTCGCCAGCAACGGCGCCGAGGCTGTGCAGCGTTGCGTGGAAAACACCCCGGACCTGATCCTGATGGACCTGATCATGCCGGTGATGGATGGCGTCGAGGCGACGCGGCGAATCATGGCCGAGACGCCGTGTGCCATCGTGATCGTCACGGTCGACCGCCAGCAGAACGTGCACCGGGTGTTCGAGGCCATGGGCCACGGCGCTCTGGATGTGGTCGATACGCCGGCAATCGGTGCCGGCAATGCCCAGGAAGCAGCGGCACCGCTGCTGCGCAAAATCCTCAACATCGGTTGGCTGATCGGCGACAAGGGCAATCGCGTGCGACCTGCGCCGAGCCCGTTGCGCCACTCAGGTTCCCGGCAAAAACTGATCGCCATCGGTTCCTCCGCAGGTGGGCCGGCAGCCCTGGAAATACTGCTCAAGGGGCTGCCGATAAATTTTTCCGCCGCCATTGTGCTGGTGCAGCATGTTGACCAGGTGTTCGCCGCCGGCATGGCCGAATGGCTCAGCGGCGCCAGCGGCCTGAACGTGCGCCTGGCCCAGGAAGGCGAGCCACCGCAGGCGGGCACCGTGCTGCTGGCCGGCACCAACCACCATATTCGTTTATTGAAAAACGGCACGCTGGCGTACACCGCCGAGCCGGTCAACGAGATCTATCGGCCCTCGATCGATGTGTTTTTCGAGAGTGTGGCCAGTTACTGGAATGGCGATGCCGTAGGGGTTTTATTGACCGGCATGGGACGCGATGGCGCGCAGGGGCTTAAACTCATGCGCCAACAGGGTTACCTGACCATCGCTCAGGACCAACAAAGCAGCGCGGTGTATGGCATGCCGAAAGCGGCAGCGGCCATCGACGCCGCTGTAGAAATTCGCCCGCTGGACAAGATAGCGCCACGATTGCTGGAGATTTTTGCCAAATGACTATGCTCAGCAGCAATCCTGGCCCAGGCAGTACTCAGGTGACCGCACATGAATGACTTACAGCTCGACGGCTTCAAAACCGACGAAAATGCCGCCATGGTGTTGTTGGTGGACGATCAGGCCATGATCGGCGAAGCGGTGCGCCGCGGGTTGTCGAATGAAGAAAACATCGACTTCCACTTCTGCGCCGACCCGCATCAGGCGATTGCGCAGGCGATCCGGATCAAGCCGACGGTGATCCTCCAGGACCTGGTCATGCCCGGTCTCGACGGCCTGAGCCTGGTGCGCGAATACCGCAATCACCCGGCCACCAAGGACATTCCGATCATTGTGCTGTCGACCAAGGAAGACCCGCTGATCAAAAGCGCGGCATTCGCGGCCGGGGCCAATGATTATCTGGTCAAACTGCCGGACAACATCGAACTGGTGGCGCGCATCCGCTATCACTCGCGCTCCTACATGACCCTGCTGCAGCGGGACGCCGCATACCGCGCGTTGCGGGTCAGCCAGCAGCAATTGCTCGACACCAACCTGGTGCTGCAACGCCTGATGAACTCGGACGGCCTGACCGGCCTGTCGAACCGTCGTCACTTCGACGAGTACCTGGAACTGGAATGGCGACGTTCGTTGCGCGACCAGAGCCAGTTGTCGTTGCTGATGATCGATGTGGACTACTTCAAGTCCTACAACGACAACTTTGGCCACCTCGAAGGCGACGAAGCCCTGCGCAAAGTCGCCACGGCCATCCGCGACGCCAGCGCTCGACCTTCTGACTTGCCGGCCCGTTATGGCGGCGAAGAATTCGCGCTGGTCCTGCCCAATACATCACCGGGCGGTGCGCGACTGGTGGCGGAAAAACTGCGCCAGACCGTGGCGGCACTGAAAATCCCGCACATCTCACCGAGCGAAGGCTCAAGCCTGACCATCAGCATCGGCCTGTCGACCATGACCCCGCAACCGGGCGCCGATTGCCGTCAATTGATCTCGGCGGCGGACAAGGGGCTGTACCTGGCGAAGAACAATGGGCGCAATCAGGTGGGTATCGAGTAACAGGCGACCTCATTTCCTGTAGGAGCCGGCTTGCCGGCGATAGCGTCCGTCCAGCCAATAAAC
>NZ_JAGYFZ010000117.1:0-17151 GCF_019946675.1 Pseudomonas sp. BF-B-15 | reverse complement strand
CGATAGCGGAGTGTCAGTCAACGTCTATGTCGACTGATACACCGCTATCGCGAGCAGGCTCGCTCCCACAAGGGAACTACAGAGTTCTTGAGATTACTTGCAGACTTTGGCGATGGCTTCGGCCAGCAGATCAAGACGCGTCGCATCAATCCCCGCCACGTTCGCCCGGCCGGTACCGACCATGTAAACGCTGTGATGATCACGCAGCTGTTTAACCTGGTCAGGCGTCAATCCGGTGTAGGAAAACATGCCGCGTTGCACACCAATGTGCGCAAAGCGCTCGCGCAAACCATGAGGCTCCAGCGCCTCGACCAGACCGCTGCGCAGTTGGGCGATACGCAAGCGCATGGCTTCCACTTCGTCGGCCCAGAGGCTTTTCAGCTCCGGATCGCCGAGGATCGTTGCCACGACGGCAGCACCGTGATCCGGTGGCGTCGACCACAAGTTACGGGCGATATTGGCCAGTTGGCTGCGGATATCCACCAGTTTGTCAGCCGTCTTCGCGCAGACAATCAGCGCACCCGTACGGTCGCGGTACAGGCCGAAGTTCTTCGAGCAGGAGCTGGTGATCAACACTTCCGGCAGTTCAGCAGCGAACAACCGGGTCGACCACGCATCCTGCTCCAGTCCGTCGCCGAAACCCTGATAGGCGAAGTCGATCAGCGGCACCAGATTACGACTGCGCACCACTTCCAGTACCCGGCGCCAGTCGTCATGGGACAGATCGAAACCGGTCGGGTTGTGGCAGCAAGCGTGCAGCAAAACCACATCGCCCTCAGGGGCTTCGTTGAGTGCTGCCAGCATCGCTTCAACATCGAGGCGGTTGTCGCTGCCGACATAAGGGTAGTGATTAACCTTGACCCCGGCCGTGGCGAAAATGGTTTCGTGAATCGGCCAGGTCGGGTTGCTCAACCACACGCCACGACCCGGCAGGCACTGGGCGATGAAGTCCGCGCTCAAGCGCAGCGCACCGGTGCCGCCCGGCGTCTGGGTGGCGCCGGCCCGTTGTTCGGCGATCAGCGCAGAATCGGCGCCGAGCACCAACTCGTTGATGGCTTTGCCGAACGCCGGTTCGCCGTGACCGCCGATGTAGGTCTTGGTGGTCTGACGATCCACCAGGCGCTGCTCCGCAAGCTTCACGGCCTGGGGAATCGGCGTCAGGCCAAAGGCATCTTTATAGACGCCCACGCCAAGGTCGAATTTGCGCGGGTTGGGGTCCTGCGCATAGGCCTCCATCAGGCCGAGAATCGGGTCGCCGGGTACTCGACCTATGGCGTCGAAATGCATTATTTGCGGCCCTCGGCGTCCTTGGCCACTTCGTCAGTGCGCGCGGCCATGATGAAATCGTTGCGGTGCAGTCCTTTGATGGAGTGGCTCCACCAGGTCACGGTGACTTTGCCCCATTCGGTCAGCAGGCCCGGGTGGTGACCTTCAGCCTCGGAGATTTCACCGACGGCGTTGGTGAACGCCAGCGCGTGCTTGAAGTTCTTGAACAGGAAAACCTTTTCCAGCTGCATGACGCTGTCGCGGACTTCGATGTTCCAGTCCGGGATCTGCTTGATCAGTACCGGCAGCTCTTCGTCGCTGACCTGAGGGGCGTCGGCGCGGCAGGCTTCGCAATGGGCTTGGTTCAATGTGGACATGATGTGTTCCTGAATTCGAATGATTGGAAATCGGCCGTCAGTGCAACCACGCTAAACCAAAGCGTTGATTCCTGACAGGCTCACTTGATTCTAAAAGCTGCGGATCACGCGGCTTTCGGCGGAAATTTCGGTGCGTGCAAGCCCAGCTGCATGCCTTGCTTGACCATGCCCATGATGTCTTCGTGGGCGAGGTCGAACAGACGCTTGAGGTTCGGCAGGACGAAATACAACGGTTGCAGGATGTCGATGCGGTAAGGCGTGCGCATGCATTCCAATGGGTCGAAGGCCTGATGCTCAGGTTCGTTCGACAGGCTGTAAACGGTTTCTTTCGGCGAGGAAAGAATGCCGCCGCCGTAAATGCGCTGGCCTTCGGGGGTATCGACCAGGCCGAACTCGATGGTCATCCAGTACAAGCGCGCCAGGTACACGCGTTCTTCCTTGGAAGCCTTCAGGCCGAGTTTGCCGTAGGTGTGGGTGAATTCGGCGAACCAAGGGTTGGTCAGCAGCGGGCAGTGACCAAAGATCTCGTGGAAAATGTCCGGCTCTTGCAGGTAATCCAGCTCTTCGCGGGTACGAATAAACGTCGCCACCGGAAACTGCTTGTTGGCCAGTAATTCAAAGAAGGTCTGGAAAGGAATCAGTGCGGGTACTCGGGCAACCTGCCAGCCGGTGGTTTCACCGAGGACTTTGTTGATTTCGCCGAGTTGCGGAATGCGGTCGTGGGGCAGACCGAGTTTTTCGATACCGTCCAGGTATTCCTGGCACGCACGCCCTTCGATCACTTTCAGTTGGCGAGTGATCAGCGTGTTCCACACCGCGTGTTCTTCGGCGGGGTAGTCGATAAAACCTTGCGCATCGGGCTCGCGAGCCACGTACTGCGTCTGCTTCATGCTGCTCTCCTGCTAGGGGATTTCGTTCTTGTTATGTCCTGCTATGGACTTAGAAATACCTCAGGAATTGCGATGTTGCAGCACGTGTAAGCCGTCGCACGTAGGAAAATTCGTTGGTTTTCGTAAACTTTTCGTTACGGATTGGCGACTGTGGCGCTGCGCATGAGTTTTTCGGGTTTGAAATGGCTCACAGGTGTCACATAATCTTGACGACTATCTGAGCGCACCCAGAGAAATATTTCCCTTGTGGGCCTCGATTGATTGGTAAGCCGCTGTAGGTAGGAGCCGGCTTGCCGGCGATAGCGTTCTCAAGGACGCCATCGCCGGCAAGCCAGCTCCTACAGGGAGCGATCCATCGCCTTAATTTATCTTCGGGCCTTATATGCGTATCAAAGTCCACTGCCAGAACCGCATCGGCATCCTGCGCGACATTCTCAATTTACTGGTCGAGTACGGGATCAACGTCGCTCGAGGTGAAGTGGGTGGCGAGCATGGCAACGCGATCTACCTGCATTGTCCGAACCTGATCAATATTCAGTTCCAGGCGTTGCGTCCGAAATTCGAGTCGATTGCCGGGGTCTTTGGCGTCAAGCGTGTAGGCCTGATGCCGAGCGAGCGTCGGCACATGGAGCTCAATGCTTTGCTCGGGGCCCTGGAATTTCCGGTGTTGTCGATCGACATGGGCGGCTCGATTGTTGCGGCTAACCGCGCGGCGGCGCAGTTGCTCGGCGTGCGTGTCGATGAGGTGCCGGGGATTCCCTTGTCGCGTTACGCCGAGGATTTCGATTTGCCGGAACTGGTGCGCGCCAACAAGTCGCGGATCAACGGGCTGCGGGTCAAGGTCAAGGGTGACGTGTTTCTGGCCGACATCGCGCCGCTGCAATCGGAGCATGACGACAGCGAGGCCATGGCCGGCGCGGTGCTGACGCTGCACCGTGCCGACCGGGTAGGGGAGCGCATTTACAACGTGCGCAAACAGGAACTGCGCGGGTTCGACAGCATCTTCCAGAGCTCGAAAGTGATGGCGGCGGTGGTGCGTGAAGCCCGGCGCATGGCGCCGCTGGATGCGCCGCTATTGATAGAAGGCGAAACCGGCACCGGCAAGGAGTTGCTGGCACGCGCCTGCCACCTGGCGAGCCCGCGCGGTCAGTCGCCGCTGATGGCGCTCAATTGCGCCGGCCTGCCGGAGTCCATGGCCGAGACTGAGCTGTTCGGCTACGGCCCCGGCGCGTTCGAAGGCGCCCGTGCCGAAGGCAAGCTAGGGCTGTTGGAGCTGACGGCGGGCGGTACGCTGTTTCTCGATGGCGTGGGGGAAATGAGCCCGCGCCTGCAGGTGAAACTACTCAGATTCTTGCAGGACGGTTGCTTCCGTCGTGTAGGCAGTGATGAAGAGGTTTACCTCGATGTGCGAGTGATCTGTGCCACGCAGGTCGACCTGTCGGAATTGTGCGCTCGTGGCGAGTTTCGCCAGGATTTGTATCACCGTTTGAACGTGCTTTCGCTGCATATCCCGCCGCTGCGCGAATGCCTGGATGGTTTGACGCCGTTGGTGGAGCACTTCCTTGATCAGGCCAGTCGGCAGATCGGTTGTGCGCTGCCGAAACTGGCGCCGGCGGCCATGGAGCGGCTCAGTCACTACCATTGGCCGGGCAACGTCCGGCAGTTGGAAAACGTGTTGTTCCAGGCGGTTTCGTTATGTGAGGGCGGGACGGTCAAGGCTGAACATATTCGCCTGCCGGATTATGGCGTGCGTCAGCCGCTTGGCGATTTTTCGCTTGAAGGCGGGCTGGATGAGATTGTCGGGCGGTTCGAGAAAGCGGTGCTGGAGCGTTTGTATTCGGAGCATCCGAGCAGTCGGCAACTGGGCAAGCGGTTAGGGGTTTCGCATACCACCATTGCCAACAAGTTGCGTGAGTATGAGGTTGGCAAGACTGAGTCCTAGCTGGCGTTTGCTGTGTTTGTTTTGGCCCCATCGCGAGCAGGGCTCGCTCCTACAGGGGATTGCATTCCAAATGTAGGAGCGAGCCCTGCTCGCGATAGCGGTATCCTGTTCAGCCTCAAGGTCAAGCCTTGCCACTTACCGGCATAACACCGCCGGTTTTTCGTCTTTGACACATTCCCCCATTTCCCCCTGAACGCCCCAAGTCCTTTGTTTGCCGGGCTCCGCGCCGCCAGAAAAAAGTTGGTCTGCAAATTGCTTATCGCTCAGCAGTACAGCGGTGGGCGGCAAACGTCCGGCATGCAGAGGAAAGAGTGTGGACAAGTACCTTTATGTGGCAATGACCGGCGCCAGCCAGAATGCACTGGCGCAGAAGGCTCATGCGAACAACCTGGCGAACATCTCCACCAACGGCTTCCAGAAAGACCTGGAGCAGGCGCGTTCGATGCCGGTATTCGGTGACAGCTTTCCGGCGCGTGCGTTTGCGATGTCCGAACGCCCGGCCACCGACTTCTCCGCGGGCTCTCTGGTACAAACCGGTCGTGACCTCGACGTCGCGGTGCAGGGCAACGGCTGGATCGCGGTGCAGAACCCCGACGGCGGTGAAAGCTACGTGCGCACCGGCAGTCTGAACGTTGACGCTCTGGGCGTGTTGCGGGCCGGCAACGGCATGCCGGTGATGGGCAATGGCGGGCCGATTTCCGTGCCGCCCGAGCAGCAAATCGAAGTGGGTGAAGACGGCACCGTCAGTATTCGTGCGATGGGCGAAGGCCCTCGAGTGATGGCTGAAGTCGACCGCATCAAGCTGGTCAACCCGGACTTCAAGAACATGACCAAAGGCCTGGACGGTTCGATCCACACCAAGGATGGCAAGCCGGCGCAAGCCGATGCCAACGTCAAACTGGTGTCCGGGTTCCTGGAGTCGAGCAACGTCAATGCCGTGGAAGAGATGACTTCGGTACTGGCGCTGGCCAAGCAGTTCGAACTGCACATCAAGATGATGAACACCGCCAAAGACGATGACCAGGCCATGGCTCGGGTCTTGCAGATCAGCTAATTATCAGAACGTCGCGCCGTAAAACAGGCGCACGAGGAGAATCGAATGCTTCCGGCTCTATGGGTTGCCAAAACAGGTCTGTCCGCCCAGGACACTAACCTGACCACCATTTCCAACAACCTGGCGAACGTGTCGACCACGGGTTTCAAACGTGATCGCGCCGAGTTCCAGGACCTGCTGTACCAGATCAAACGCCAGCCAGGCGCCCAGTCGACCCAGGACAGCGAACTGCCGTCGGGTCTGCAATTGGGTACCGGTGTGCGCATTGTCGGCACCCAGAAAAACTTCAACGCCGGTAGCCTGCAAACCACCGAGCAGCCGTTGGACATGGCCATCGACGGTCGCGGTTTCTTCCAGATCCTGCAACCGGACGGCACCACGTCCTACACCCGTGATGGTACGTTCCACCTCGACTCCAACGGCCAGATCGTGAACGCCAACGGCTTCGCCCTCGAGCCGGCCATTGTCATTCCGAACGACGCGCAGACCTTCACGGTCGGTCGCGACGGCACCGTGTCCATCACCATTGCCGGCAACCCGGCATCCCAGGTGATCGGCAACCTGCAAACCGCCGACTTCATCAACCCGGCCGGCCTGCAAGCGGTGGGTAACAACCTGTTCCTGGAAACCGCCGCCAGCGGCGCGCCGCAAGTCGGCACGCCAGGCCTGGCCGGTTTCGGTACCACGCTGCAGAACACCCTGGAAACTTCCAACGTCAGCACCGTTGAAGAGATGGTCAACATGATCACCACTCAGCGCGCCTACGAGATGAACTCCAAGGTGATCTCCACCGCCGACCAGATGCTCTCGTTCGTAACGCAGAATCTGTAATCAAGTCTATGAGGCGGTCATGAGGCCGCCTGCAACACCGTGAGGTAGGGTCATGAATCGCTTTGTATCTGTCCTGGCACTGAGTGGCGTCGTCGCGCTGGCGGGTTGCGTCGGTCCGACGCCCAAGCCCAATGACCCTTACTACGCCCCGGTGTTGCCGCGTACGCCATTGCCGGCTGCCGCGAACAACGGCTCGATCTACCAGGCCGGTTTCGAACAGAACCTGTACAGCGACCGCAAGGCGTTCCGGGTCGGTGACATCATTACCATCACCCTGAACGAAAAAACCCAGGCCAGTAAAAACGCCAACTCGCAAGTGGCCAAGAACAGCAAGGCCGGCATTGGCCTGACGTCGTTGTTCGGTGTGGTGCCCAACACTAACAACCCATTCAATGAGAATGATCTGACACTGAATGCGAGTTACAGCGGCGACCGCGCGACCAAGGGCGACAGCAAGGCAGGGCAGGGCAACAGCCTGACCGGTTCGATCACCGTGACCGTCGCCGACGTCTTGCCCAACGGCATCATTGCCGTGCGCGGCGAGAAGTGGATGACCCTCAATACCGGTGATGAACTGGTACGGATCGCCGGCCTGGTCCGGGCCGATGACATCGCGACCGACAACACGGTTTCGTCAACGCGCATCGCCGATGCACGCATCACCTATTCGGGCACCGGTTCGTTTGCCGATGCGAGTCAGCCAGGCTGGTTCGACCGTTTCTTCCTCAGCCCGCTGTTCCCTTTCTAGGTGGTCACGTTGAATTTCAAACACCTGATGGTGGCTGCGTTCCTGATGTCCGCAGCCTTCGGTGCTCAGGCCGAGCGGCTGAAGGATATCGCCAGTATTTCCGGCGTACGTTCCAACCAATTGATCGGCTACGGCCTGGTGGTCGGGCTCAACGGTACCGGCGACCAGACGACGCAGACGCCGTTTACCCTGCAAACCTTCAACAACATGCTCTCGCAGTTCGGCATCAAGGTGCCGCCCGGTTCGGGCAACGTGCAGTTGAAGAACGTCGCGGCGGTATCGATCAGTGCCGACTTGCCGGCCTTCGCCAAACCGGGTCAGCAGGTGGACATTACCGTGTCCTCCATCGGTAACTCCAAGAGCCTGCGCGGCGGCACCTTGCTGCTGACGCCGCTCAAGGGTATCGACGGCAACGTTTACGCGGTCGCCCAGGGCAACCTGGTCGTCGGCGGTTTTGATGCTGAAGGTCGCGACGGTTCGAAGATCACCGTCAACGTTCCGTCGGCCGGTCGCATCCCTGGTGGTGCTTCGGTCGAGCGCTCGGTGCCGAGCGGTTTCAACCAGGGCAACAGCCTGACGTTGAACCTCAACCGCTCCGACTTCACCACCGCCAAGCGCATCGTCGACAAGATCAACGACATGCTCGGCCCTGGCGTTGCCCAGGCCATCGACGGCGGTTCGATTCGCGTCAGTGCGCCACTGGATCCGGGCCAGCGCGTCGACTATCTGTCGATTATCGAGAACCTTGAAGTCGATCCGGGTCAGGCGGTGGCGAAAGTCATCATCAACTCCCGCACCGGCACCATCGTGATCGGCCAGAACGTCAAGGTGTCCCCGGCCGCCGTGACTCACGGCAGCCTGACCGTGACCATTACCGAAGACCCGATCGTCAGCCAGCCCGGCCCTCTGTCCAATGGTCAGACCGCTGTTGTGCCGCGCTCGCGGGTCAACGCCCAGCAGGAAGCCAAGCCGATGTTCAAGTTCGGCCCGGGCACCACCCTCGACGAGATCGTGCGTGCGGTGAACCAGGTCGGCGCGGCGCCAGGTGACTTGATGGCAATCCTTGAAGCACTGAAACAGGCCGGCGCGTTGCAAGCCGACCTGATCGTGATCTGAGGCCGGCGACCATGGATATGCACAAGAGTGGTCTGGTCAGCAGCGCCGATTCGGGGTCCTATTCGGACCTCAATCGTCTGAATCAGCTCAAGGTCGGCGACAAGAACAGTGACGAAAACCTGCGCAAAGTGGCGCAGGAATTCGAGTCGCTGTTCCTCGGTGAAATGCTCAAGTCCATGCGCAAGGCGACCGACACGCTGGCCGAGGGCAATCCGCTCAACACGCCGGCGGCCAAGCAGTATCAGGAAATGTACGACCAGCAGTTGGCCGTTTCCATGTCCCGCGAGGGCGGTGGTATTGGTCTGGCGGACGTGCTGATGCGCCAGATGTCGAAGAACAAACCATTGGCGCCGGGCGAAGCGGCAACGCTGTCGGCGGCCAAGCAGGAAGCGGCAAAAGCGGCGGTGCAGACGCCGGTGGCGGCGGGCACGGTCGGGACCAACGGGCCGCTGTCGCGAGTCAATGGCCAGCGTCCGTTGTGGGCTTCGCGCTCGATCAGCGCTCCACAGGCGGCAGGCGAGGGCGCACATCGCAACGACATGGCGCTGATCAATCAGCGGCGCCTGGCGTTGCCACCGAAACTGGCTGACCGCTTGCTGGCGGGCCTGGTGCCTTCGGCGACGACGGCCGCCGCGCCGCTCAATAACACTCGATTGGCAGAGCGCACCACGCCGACCGGTTCGGGGCCTTTGTTCAACGGAGACTGGCTGGCGACTGCGCAAGCATCAGCGAATGGCGGCTTGCAGATTCATGGTCGTGCCATCGCTCAGATACCGTTGGCACCGGCGAAAAAAGCCTTCAGTTCTGCCGACCAGTTCGTCAACACCATGTTGCCGATGGCCAAGGAAGCCGCCGAGCGCATCGGCGTCGATCCGCGTTACCTGGTGGCTCAAGCGGCGCTGGAAACCGGCTGGGGCAAATCGGTCATGCGCGCACAGGATGGCAGCAGCAGCCACAACCTGTTCGGCATCAAGGCCAGCAGCAGCTGGAAGGGCGATTCGGCGCGGGCGATCACCAGCGAATTCAGAAATGGCGCGATGGTCAAGGAGACGGCCGAGTTCCGTTCCTATGGCTCTTACAAGGACAGCTTCCATGACCTTGTGACTTTGTTGCAAACCAACAATCGCTATCAAGATGTCGTGAAGTCGGCCGATAACCCAGAACAGTTTGTACGCGAGTTGCAAAAGGCCGGTTACGCAACCGACCCGGACTACGCGAGCAAGATTTCGCAGATAGCCAAGCAGATGACGAGTTACCAGAACTACGCTGCGGCGGGCGTTTCCACCACGCCTTTATAGGCACAAGGATTAAGGTCGAACCATGAGTTTGCTCAATATCGGGATGTCGGGTCTGGCCGCTGGCCAATCCTCGTTGATGACCACCGGCAACAACATTGCCAACGTCGACACCGCCGGGTACTCGCGCCAGCAAACAGTGCAGGGCACCAAGGCCTCGCAGCAGTTCGGCAATGTCTACATCGGCACCGGCACGACCCTGGCCGATGTGCGTCGCGTGTACAACAGCTACCTCGATGCTCAGTTGCAGACCACCACTTCGCTCAACAGCGATTCGGCCGCCTACCTGAATCAGGTCACGCCGCTGGACAAATTGCTCTCCGACACCAGCACCGGCCTGAACGGCGCACTGACCAAGTTTTTTGCCTCGGTGCAGAACGTCAACGCCAAACCCGGTGACGACGCGTCCCGCCAGTTGCTGCTCAGCGATGCCCAGGCCTTGAGCAACCGTTTCAACTCGGTCTCCGCGCAGTTGACCCAGCAGAATGCCAATATCAACGGCAACCTGACGAACATGGCGGATCAGGTCAACAAGCTGGCCGCTACCGTGGCGCAGTTGAACCAGAAGATCTCCGAGGTTTCCAGTTCCGGCGGCATGCCGAACGAGCTGCTCGACGCCCGTAACGAAACCGTGCGCCAGTTGGCGACCTTCACCGGTGCGCAGGTGGTGGAGCGTGAAGGCAATCTCGACATTTACCTGGGCAGCGGTCAGCCGCTGGTCATGGGTAACACGGTCAACAAACTTGAAGTGGTACCGGGCAAAGACGATCCGGGCCGCTTGTCGCTGCAACTCAATCGCGGTTCGAGCACCATTGATATCACCGCGATCATGACCGGCGGCGAAATCGGCGGGTTGTTGCGTTATCGCAGCACCGTGCTGGACCCGGCCATGAACGAATTGGGTCGTGTGGCCCTGGTCGTCGCCGACCAGATGAACAGCCTTCAGGCCCAGGGCATCGACAAGAACGGCGCCTTCGGTTCGAACCTGTTCAACAACATCAACTCGGCCAAGCTGGTCTCTGAACGCAGCGTCGCCAGCCTGAACAACGTGGGCACCGGTAACTTTGATGTGAGCATCAAGGACACTGGCAAGCTGACCATCAACGATTACAAGGTCACGTTCACCACCGCGACCGATTACACCGTTCAGCGCCTGCCGGACAACACGCCGATGGGCTCCTTCAGCACGGTAGCGCCGGCAACGGCACCGGTCATCGACGGCGTCGAGATGAAGTTCAACGCGGCTTCTGCCACGGCGGGCGACACCTTCAGGATCACCCCGACCCGCGATGCTGCGGCGAACATCAAGACCGAGATGACCGACTCCAAGCGTCTGGCCATCGCGGCACCGCTGGGCGCGGCGATTGCAGCGAGCGGCAGTGGCAGCGGCACCCTGACGATCCCGGCCAGCGGTCAACCGACCCTGACCACCAAGTTCGACATCTACGACGCGGCGACCACCACCGCGATGCAGAACGGCCTGAAAAACTCCACGCCGACCAAGGTGGTATTTGGTGCGGTGTCCGCCGATGGCACCAGCCAGACCTACCAGTTCCTGGATGCCAAGGGCGCGCTGATCAGCGGCGGTACCATCAAGCCAGGTGAGACCAATACCCTGAACCTGAGCATTCCGCTCACGGATGCCGCGGGTGCACCGATCCCGGCTCCGCCCGCGACTCAGTACGCCGCGGCCTTCAGCATGACCATCGCCGGTGCCCCAAGCAGCGGCGCGGCGATCAACGTCTCGCTCACTCAGCCGGGCAGCCTGGACAACCGTAACGGCACCGCACTGGCTGGCTTGCAGACCGCGAAGACCGTGGACACCGGTTCGGCCAGCAAAGGCATTTCCCTGAATGACGCCTACGGCAAACTGGTCGAGGGCGTGGGTTCCAAGGCTGCACAGGGCAAGCTCGACAGCGCGGCGACCGAAGCCATCCTGGCGAACGCCAAGGGCGCGCGCGACTCGCTCTCGGGTGTCGACCTCGATGAGGAAACCGGCAACCTGGTCAAGTATCAGCAGTACTACACCGCGTCTTCGCAGATCATCAAGGCTGCGCAGGAAATCTTCAGCACACTGATCAACAGTCTTTAAGGAGTCGTAGCCCATGCGCATTTCTACCGCCCAGTTTTACGAGTCCTCGGCTGCCAACTATTCGAAGAACTTCGCCAACGTGGTCAAGAGCAGCGAAGAGGCGAGCAGCCTGGTTCGCGTCAACACCGCCGCCGATGATCCGGTCGGCGCCTCGCGCCTGCTGCAATTGGGCCAGCAGGCTTCGATGCTCGATCAGTTCAACAACAACATGACGACGATCAAAGCCACGCTTGGCCAGACTGAAGCCGTCATGACCAGTATCGGCAACGTGCTGCAACGCGCCAAGGAACTGGCCCTGGGTGCCGGCAACGCCGGTTATACCGATTCCGATCGCCAGGCCAACGCTTCGGAGCTCAGCCAGATCGAAGAACAGCTGTTGAGCCTGATGAACACCAAGGACGAAAACGGCAAATACATTTTCTCCGGCTCCAAGGGCGATACCGTTCCGTTCTCGCGTAATACCGACGGCACCTACAGCTATAACGGTGATCAGGTCACGCTGGACCTGCCGATTGGCGATACCCAGTCGATGGCCACCAACAGCACCGGTTGGGCTGTGTTCCAGCAAGCCATCAACACCAGTCGCACACAGTCCACCATGACCACGCCGACGCCGGCCGTCGATGGCGGTCGTGTGGTGCTGTCCAATGGTCAGGTGAATTCGGACGTGACCTACAACGCCAAATTCCGTGGCGGCGAGCCCTACACCGTGAATTTCCTCAGCCCTACGCAGCTGGAAATCCGCGATTCGCTGGGTAATGACGTCACGGCCGAAGCTTCTGGCAATGGCGTGTTCAGCTCCTCCGGTGGTGCCGCCACACAGACAATCAACTTCCGTGGCGTTGACCTGAAGTTGAACATCAACATGAAGACTGGCGACGTTCCGGCGACCGTGTTCCCGGCGCCTCCGGCCCCCAATGCCTACAGCTTCACCCTGGCGGCCAAGCCAGACAGCTTCAATGCGACCCGTGCCCCAGGCAACCTGTCCAGCGATGTCGTCACCAATACGAGCATCTCCAACAGTGCCGCCTACCACGCCAGCTTTCCGGAAGGCGGGGCCGTTCTCAAGTTCACCAGCGCCACGGCTTTCGACTTGTATGCCGCGCCTCTGACCGCGAGCAGCAAGCCGGTTTCCAGCGGTGTTCTGGCGGGCAACGTCGCCACCGCGTCGGGTGTCGACTTTACGCTGAGCGGCGCACCGTCGATGCAGGCTGGTGACCAGTTCTCCGTCACGGTCAACACTCACCAGACGCAGAACGTTCTGGACACGGTCGCCCAGCTGAAAACCGCGCTGTCGACGCCGACCAACAACAATCCGCAGGCCATTCAAGCACTCAACGCGGCCATTGGTTCCGGTATCGGTAACCTGACCAGCGGCATTGACCAGTTGACCTCGGGCCTCAGCTCCGTGGGTGGTCGCGGTGCGTCGCTGACGACTCAGACCGATATCAACCAGAGCCTGGTGCTGGCCAACACGCAGACCCAGGGCGCGATCCGTGATTCGGACCCGGCCACGGTGATGACCCGCCTGACCTTGCAGCAAACCATGCTGCAAGCCTCGCAACTGGCGTTCAGCAAAATCGCTCAGTTGGGGTTGTTCAACAAAGTCTGAGTCAAGGCCTTCGCGCCATAGGCGCGAAGGTTCAATACACCCGAGTGCAAACCGTCATTTTTCAGCGGTTCAGGGCTGCTCCACTCGTTCCAGAGTGAGCGCCCACCGCTCGCGAGTTCCCCTGCCGTGAAACCAGCTCCTCTTGTCAGCATCGCCATTCCCGCCTACAACCCGCTGTACTTTAAGGCAGCGCTGCAAAGTGCGCTGAACCAGACCTACGCGTCGCTTGAAGTGATCGTGTGTGACGACAGCGACAGCGACGAAATCCATGAACTGGTCCAGGCCTGCACAGTGCCGCCAACCGTGACATTGCGTTATGTGCGCAATGAACAACGCCTGGGGTTCAAGGGGAATCTGATGGCCTGCGCCGAGCAGGCAACCGGGGAGTACCTCAAGCTTCTCTGTGATGACGATCAACTGCTGCCTGAGAGCATTGCCCGTCAGGTGCAGGGTTTCATTGATCATGACGATGTGAATCTGGTGATTGCCCTGCGTCAGTATTGCGACGGTGATTACCTTCTGCTTCCCGAGCGCCTGGAGAACTCCAGCTTTGTCTCGGGGGATACGCTGTTCAAGGGTGAAGACCTGCTGGATGTGCTGGAAAGCTCGGCCCTGAACTTTCTCAGCAATTTGAGTGGCGCGCTGATGCGCACTCATCAGGTGCTGGAGTATCTGCCCGCGTTGACCCAGGTCGGCGAAGGGTTTGTCGCCCGTCTCGATTTCGCCTTGTTTGTCTGCCTGTTGCGTCGTGGCAATCTGGCGGTTATCGCACAGGTGCTCAGCTTTGAACGCTTGCACCCGGCGCGCCTGAGCAATCAACTGGAGGTCGAGCAGGCCGTGGCGGTCGAGCTCGGTTGGCTGACCCAAATGCTGTCGGTGCGCAGCGGCGAGCCGGCACCTGCGCCGGGGCATGTTCGCTTTATCGATCTGGCCAGCGCCGCCCTCGGTGAGCCGTATGACTGGGAAGAAATGGCGCTGGGTCGTTCCCTGGGCTTTACCTCGACGTTGCTCCGTTCGCGGGTGGGTGAAAACTGTGACTGCTTTGCTGATGTGTACCTGCAATGGCTGGCGTGTCGCACCCTGAACCCGGCCCAGCAGCGCCTGTTACCTGCGCGCCTTGCCTCGTGGGCATGGCAGCCGCGAATTGTGCCGGTGGTGATGGATGCCGACGCTGACGATGCGGCGCTGGGCGTCACACTGGAGAGCATCGAACGGCAGGTCTATGGCGCCGAAAGGGTGTTGGTGCTCTCGGGTGAAAATCGCACCAGTGCCCTTGCGGGCAACGTTATTCGTGTGGCCTTGCAAGGCGACGGGCTTGAGCAACTCAATGGCCTGATGCAGGCCGACAGTGCGGACTGGTTCTATCTGCTGCGGGCCGGTGATCGCCTGAATGAACTGGCCTTGCTGCTTTTGGCCGAGCGGATGGTCGAGAGTGCCGACGCGCTGTGTATCTATACCGATGAAGGCGGCTTGCGCAATGACGTGTCAGTCGAGCCGATCCTCAAGCCCGATTTCAATCTGGACCTGCTGCGCAGTTATCCCTATGTCGGGCGGACACTGGCCATCCAGCGTCAAGGCTTTGTAGTCGCGGGTGGTTTCACCCCGGATTTCGCTGAGCTCAGCCCTCATGACCTGGTCTGGCGCCTCGTCGAAAACCACGGCCCGCATGTCGTGGAACATGTCGCCCAAGTGCTGGTCGAGTCCTCGTTCGGCCTGGCGCAATGGCTCGCTCTGCCGCAGGTTATCGAGCAGAACTCCCGCGTACTGACTGCGCACCTTGATCGTATCGGTGCGGCACACGAGGTGCGGCCGGGCAACGTGCCGCTCATCAATCGAATTGACTACCAGCATGGCGTTCAGCCGCTGGTGTCCATTGTGGTAGTGGCCCAGGATCAGCTCGGTCGGCTTGAGCGTTGTATCGAAAGTGTGCTGGAGCACACGGCCTATGCTCACTACGAATTGTTGATCGTCGACAACGCAAGCACCTCGATCGAGGCGCGTGACTGGCTGGCCGCCATGTCGCAAATGGGCGGTGAAAAACTGCGCGTGCTGCATTGCGATTACCCCGATAACCCGGCAGCGGCGCAGAACTTCGCCGTTGCTCAGGCACGTGGCGAGTATGTGGTGTTACTCAGCCCGGACAGCCTGATCGTCAATCGTGACTGGCTTGGGGAGCTGCTGAATCACGGCTTGCGTCCGGAGGTGGGCGTCGTCGGTGGCCGAATGGTCAGCCCTCAGGGGCGTATCGAAGGTTCGGCCCTGGTGCTGGGGATGCGCGGCCCTGTCGGCGTACCTTGGCGCGGGGAGGTGATGACCGCTCCAGGGTATATGCAGCGCCAGCAGGCGGTGCAGAATTTGAGTGCTGTGAGAACCGAGTGCCTGCTGGTCCGCAAGCAGGTGTTCGATGAGCTTCAGGGGTTTGACGAGCAGGCCTTTTCCCAAAGACTCGGCGGCCCTGATTTCTGTCTGCGTGTGAAGCAGAAGGGCTATCTGGTGGTCTGGACGCCGTATGCCGAATCGGTCCACGTGGCTGCCGAGGCGGAGAGCGGGCCGGTGGTGTCAGATTTGCTGGCTGAGCAGAAGCGGTTTTATCAGCGCTGGCTGCCGATCATCGCAAGAGATCCGGCGTACAACGTCAACCTGAGTCTGAGCACCAATAATTTCAGCCTTGAACCGGGTTACAAGAGCGACTGGAATCCGTTCGCCCGTCACATGCTGCCACGGGTGCTGGCGATCCCGATCAACGAGACCGCCGTAGGCCATTACCGTGTCACCCAGCCGTTTCTGGAACTGGAAGCTGCGGGTCAAGTGCTCGGTAATCTTTCTTACCATACGCCTTCGGACATTGAGCTGGAGCGCCAGTCGCCGGACGTCATCATCCTGCAAGGGCGCTACAGTGAGGGCGCGGTGAATGAAGTGGAGCGGGTCAAAAACAGCTCCAGGGCTTTCCGGATCTTCGAGCTCGATGACTATGTCATCGACGTTCCGAAGAAAAACGCTCACGTGCGCAAGGCCATGGTTGGCGTTGAGCAAATCGTGCGGCGTGCAGTCGGGTTGTGCGACCGGGTGGTGGTGTCGACCCAACCGCTGGCCGATACCCTCAAAGGCATGCATGACGATATTCGCGTGGTGCCGAACATGCTCGCTCCGTATCTGTGGACCGGTCTGAGCAGCCAGCGACGTACGTCGCGCAAGCCGAGGGTCGGTTGGGGCGGAGGCACCAGTCACGATGGGGATCTGGCGATCATTGCCGATGTCGTTCGACTGCTGGCGGATGAAGTGGAGTGGGTGTTCTTCGGCATGTGCCCGCCGGCACTCAAGCCTTTCGTGCATGAGTTCCATCCCGCCGTTGGCTTGCAGGCTTACCCTGCCAAACTGGCGAGCCTGAACCTTGATCTGGCTTTGGCGCCGTTGGAATTTCACATCTTCAACGACTGCAAGAGCAACTTGCGCCTGTTGGAATATGGCGCGTGCGGTTATCCGGTGATCTGTACGGACACTGAGGCTTATCGCGGTTATCTGCCGTGTACCAAGGTGGTGAGTAACAGTACCGAGGAATGGCTTGAGGCAATTCGTATGCACCTGGCTGACCCGGATGCGAGTTACCGCATGGGTGATGCGTTGCGCGAGGAAGTGCTGCGCGATTATATGCTGCAGGGTAGTAACCTGAATTACTGGGCTGAGGCTTGGTTGCCGGGTTGATCCCTGGGGTCTATTGCGATTGGGGGGCATATCCGTTTCTGCGGTTATGGCCACTTATGGTTTCGCCCTTACGGCGAGTCACTTTCGAAAAGCGCGAAAGTAACCAAAGCGCTTTTGCCCCTTTCGTTCGGTGCCTCGCTGTGGCTCGGCATGCCCTCGCTCCGGTCCTGCTCCGTGGGCCCGCCGCCATCGGCCATCCATGGCCGGGGGCGGCTAACCCGGCATG
>NZ_JAGYFZ010000116.1:0-17891 GCF_019946675.1 Pseudomonas sp. BF-B-15 | reverse complement strand
TCGCTCATGGGGCACCTGCCCCATCTAAGACCCATACCCCATTGCGCAGGTGCCCCATGAGCGACCAGCAAGAATTCCCCGAAGACCCGAGCGACTACGCCGACCCCGAAAACGCCCCGCACCACTCCACCGGCAAAGGCCTCGCCCTGCCCGGCCAGAACCTGCCGGACAAGGTCTACATCATCCCGATCCACAACCGCCCGTTCTTCCCGGCCCAAGTGCTGCCGGTGATCGTCAATGAAGAACCGTGGGCTGAAACGCTGGATCTGGTGAGCAAATCCGATCATCACTCCCTGGCCCTGTTCTACATGGACACGCCCCAGGAAGACCCGCGCCATTTCGACACCTCGGCCCTGCCGCTCTACGGCACGCTGGTCAAAGTGCACCACGCCAGCCGCGAAAACGGCAAACTGCAATTCGTCGCCCAGGGCCTGACCCGCGTACGCCTCAAGACCTGGCTCAAGCACCATCGCCCGCCGTACCTGGTGGAAGTCGAGTACCCGCACCAGCCCACCGAGCCGACCGACGAGGTCAAGGCCTACGGCATGGCGCTGATCAACGCGATCAAGGAACTGCTACCGCTCAACCCGCTGTACAGCGAAGAGCTGAAGAACTACCTCAACCGCTTCAGCCCCAATGATCCATCACCGCTGACCGACTTCGCCGCCGCCCTGACTTCGGCGACCGGCAGCGAGCTGCAAGAAGTGCTCGACTGCGTGCCAATGCTCAAGCGCATGGAAAAAGTCCTGCCGATGCTGCGCAAGGAAGTTGAAGTTGCGCGTCTGCAAAAAGAAATTTCCGCCGAAGTTAACCGCAAGATCGGCGAGCATCAGCGCGAGTTCTTCCTCAAAGAACAGTTAAAAGTCATCCAGCAAGAGCTGGGCCTGACCAAGGATGACCGCAGCGCCGACATCGAGCAGTTCGAACAGCGCCTGGTCGGCAAGGTGTTGTCGACGCAGGCGCAGAAACGCATCGAAGAGGAAATGAACAAGCTGTCGATCCTCGAGACCGGATCGCCGGAGTACGCGGTCACGCGCAACTACCTCGACTGGGCCACCTCGGTGCCGTGGGGCGTGTATGGCGAGGACAAACTCGACCTCAAGCACGCCCGCAAGGTGCTGGACAAGCACCACGCCGGTCTCGACGACATCAAGGACCGCATCCTCGAGTTCCTCGCCGTGGGAGCCTACAAAGGCGAGATCAACGGCTCCATCGTGCTGCTGGTCGGTCCGCCGGGCGTGGGTAAAACCAGCGTCGGCAAATCCATCGCCGAATCCCTTGGCCGACCGTTCTATCGTTTCAGCCTCGGCGGCATGCGCGACGAAGCCGAGATCAAGGGCCACCGCCGCACCTACATTGGTGCGATGCCGGGCAAACTCGTGCAAGCGTTGAAAGACGTCGAAGTGATGAACCCGGTGATCATGCTCGACGAAATCGACAAGATGGGCCAGAGCTACCAGGGCGATCCGGCCTCGGCGCTGCTGGAAACCCTCGACCCGGAACAGAACGTCGAATTCCTCGACCATTACCTGGACCTGCGTCTGGACCTGTCGAAAGTGCTGTTCGTCTGCACCGCCAACACCCTCGATTCAATCCCCGGCCCGTTGCTCGACCGAATGGAAGTGATTCGCCTGTCGGGTTACATCACCGAAGAAAAAATCGCCATCGCCAAGCGTCATCTGTGGCCCAAGCAGCTTGAGAAGGCGGGCGTGTCGAAAGGCAGCCTGAGCATCAGCGACACCGCGTTGAAGGCGCTGATCGACGGTTACGCCCGTGAAGCCGGGGTGCGGCAGTTGGAAAAACAACTGGGCAAACTGGTGCGCAAGGCGGTGATGAAGTTGATCGATGAGCCAAAAGCGGTGATCAAGCTCGGCCCGAAAGACCTCGAAGCCTCACTCGGCCACCCGGTGTTCCGCAACGAGCAAGTGCTGTCCGGTACCGGCGTGATCACTGGGCTGGCCTGGACCAGCATGGGCGGCGCGACACTGCCGATTGAAGCGACGCGGATTCACACGCTCAACCGTGGTTTCAAACTCACCGGGCAACTGGGCGACGTGATGAAGGAGTCGGCGGAAATTGCCTACAGCTACGTCAGCTCGAATCTGAAGTCGTTTGGCGGGGATCCGAAGTTCTTCGACGAGGCTTTCGTCCACCTGCACGTACCGGAGGGCGCCACCCCGAAAGACGGCCCGAGCGCCGGCGTGACCATGGCCAGCGCCTTGCTCTCGCTGGCACGCAATCAGCCGCCGAAAAAAGGCGTGGCCATGACCGGCGAACTGACGCTGACCGGGCATGTTTTGCCGATTGGCGGAGTGCGCGAGAAGGTGATTGCGGCGCGGCGGCAGAAGATCTTTGAATTGATTCTGCCGGAGCCTAACCGTGGGAGTTTTGATGAGTTGCCGGATTATCTGAAGGAAGGGATTACCGTGCATTTTGCCAAGCGGTTTGCGGATGTGGCGAAGGTGTTGTTCTGATAATCATGTAGCGCCTGCAAGATCGCCATCGCCGGCAAGCCTTGCTCCTACAGTGTGTGTGTCGATCACAAATAATGCGAACGCCACATAAACCCTGTAGGAGCGAGGCTTGCCCGCGAAGGCGTCAGCCCTGACAACGCAAACTCCCGCAGCTCGTCACAATTTGTCTCATCTTCAGTTATGCTCGCCGTTCGTCGTGAATGCCGGAGCCACTGACCCCATGTCCCCCACCCGCCTGTTTGTCCCCTTCGCCCTCGCCTTGCTGGCCGCGTGCGCCACGCAACCGAAACAGAACGTGACCGTGGAAAAACAAAGCGAATGCCCCGTGCAACTGCACAACGGGCAAAACCTGATCCTGTCCCTGCCGAGCAACCCGACCACGGGTTACCGCTGGGCGATCCAGGATTCGGCCGGTGGCGTATTACGCGCTCTGGGGCCAGAAGTTTATCGAAACCCGGAAGATGCCGGTGTCGTGGGCGCAGCCGGTGTGTCGACCTGGCGCTTTCAGGCGTTCGCGGCCGGTTCGGGGCGCTTGCGCCTGACCTCGCAACAACCCTGGGCGCCGGAAGTGCCGGCGGTGGAAACCTTCGACTGCGCGATCTCGGTTAACTGATCATGGGCTGGCTGATTCTGGCGCTGATGGGCGCGGTGACCTTTCTTTACGGCCTGAGCGTGCACGCCGCGCTGCTCTGCCTGCTGGTCAAACCGTTGCCCGTGCTGGCCTTGCTCGGCTGGCTGCACGATGCGCCGCCCAGCGAATATCGACGCTGGATCAGCCTGGGCTTGATCTTTTCCCTGCTCGGCGATGTCTTGCTCGCGTGGCCGGGGGATTTGTTTGTGTTCGGCCTCGGGGCGTTCCTCGTCGCCCATCTGGCCTATCTGAAAGCGTATTTGAGTGATTGCCGGCGGTTGGCGGTGTTGCCGTTGATCCTCGCGCTGAGTGTCGGCGCGATGCTGTTGGGGATTTTGATTGCCAATGGTCTGGGCCCATTGCTGATCCCGGTGATCGTCTACGGTCTGGCCATCAGCGCCATGCTTTGGCGGGCACTGGCTCGCCTGGGCACCGATGTACCGAAGCGCTCGGCGCTGCTGGCGGCGGCGGGTGCGTTGGCGTTTGTGTTTTCGGACAGCGTGATTGGCATCAACCGGTTTGTTGCGCCGTTTCATGCCGCGCCTTACGTCATCATCCTCAGTTACTGGCTGGGGCAATGGGGGATTGCGGCGTCGGCGTTCACGCAAAAACCGAGTTGAATTCATCGCGGGCAAGCCCGCTCCCACAAGGACAGCGCTGTACCTGTGGGAGCGGGCTTGCCCGCGAAGGCAGCTTCACTAGATACGCAGACCTCAAGTCTCCCCCACCGCTTTATCAGACAACCCGCGCATCCCCGCGCCAAGTTGGCTAAAATGCCGGCCTTTTCCACATACGCCGCTGGAACCGCCGTGAGCAAAGAACCCGATCGCCTTTTCGCCCAGCCTTTGGCCCAGGTGCCCGACTTCGCCTTTAACGAGGACGTGGTGCGGGTGTTCCCGGACATGATCAAGCGCTCGGTGCCAGGTTATCCGACCATTGTCGAAAACCTCGGCGTGCTCGCCGCGCAATTCGCCCAGCCCAACAGCGTGCTCTACGACCTCGGCTCGTCCCTCGGCGCCGTGACCCAGGCGTTGCGCCGTCACGTGCGCACCGATGGCTGCCGCGTCATCGCTGTGGATAACTCGGCGGCGATGGTCGAACGCTGCCGCGAATACCTCAACGGTCAGGATTCGATGTTCCAGGAGTTGCTGCCGGTGGAAGTGATCGAAGGCGACATCCTCGCCCTCGACTTTCAGCCAGCTTCGGTGGTGGCGCTGAACTTCACGTTGCAATTCATTGCTCCCGAGCAGCGCACCGCGTTGCTGAGTCGCATCCGCCAGTCGCTGCTTCCCGGTGGCGCGCTGATTCTGTCGGAGAAACTGCGCTTCAACGACCCAGAAGAACATGCGCTGCTCACCGACCTGCACGTCGCGTTCAAACGCGCCAACGGCTACAGCGAACTGGAAATCGCCCAGAAGCGCAGCGCCATCGAAAACGTCATGAAGCCCGACAGCCTCGAAGAACACCGCGAGCGCCTGTTGGCCGCCGGGTTCTCGAAAGTCGTGCCGTGGTTCCAGTGTCTTAACTTTGCCTCGTTGATTGCCTTGCCATGATTGATCTATCCCCCCTCGCCCGCCGTCTGGCCGGTACACCGCTGGCCGAATGGGCCAATACCCTGCAAGCGCAACTCGACAAGAAAATGGAAAAGGGTCACGGCGACCTGGAGCGCTGGCAGAGTGCGCTGGACGCCTTGCCAAAGATCCAGCCGAGCGAAGTCGACCTGCTGGATGGCCTGACCCTGGACACCGATTGCGACGCTGAGACCCGCGCGCAAATGCGTACCGCATTGATGGGGTTGTCGCCGTGGCGCAAAGGCCCGTTCGATCTGTTTGGCGTGCACGTCGATACCGAATGGCGCTCGGACTGGAAATGGTCGCGAGTCGCGCCACATCTGGACCTGAAGGGCAAACGCATCCTCGATGTCGGCTGCGGCAATGGTTACTACATGTGGCGCATGCTCGGCGCCGGCGCAGACAGCGTGATCGGCGTCGACCCGAACTGGCTGTTCTTCTGTCAGTTCCAGGCGGTTCAGCGCTATTTGTCCGAGCCCAATGCCTGGCACCTGCCGTTTCCTTTTGAAGACCTGCCAGCGGAACTCGAAGGCTTCGACACAGTGTTTTCCATGGGCGTGTTCTACCACCGCCGCTCGCCGATCGAGCATCTGCTGGCGCTGAAGGATTGCCTGGTCAAGGGCGGCGAACTGGTGCTGGAGACGCTGGTGATCGAAGGTGATCAACAGCAGGTGCTGGTGCCGGAAGATCGTTATGCGCAGATGCGTAACGTGTGGTTCTTGCCGTCGGTGCCGGCGCTGATGCTCTGGTTGCGGCGTGCCGGTTTCACGGACGTGAAGTGCGTGGATGTCAGCGTGACGACCGTCGAGGAACAGCGCGGGACGGAGTGGATGAAGTATCAGTCGTTGAGTGATTTCCTCGATCCGGAAGACCACAGCAAGACGATTGAAGGGCTGCCGGCGCCGATGCGCGCGGTGATTGTCGCCCGTAAGTAAAAGCTTCGCGGGCAAGCCTCGCTCCTACAGGTTATGCGTCGGTCGCGGAATTGGCGTACGACACAACCCCGTAGGAGCGAGGCTTGCCCGCGAAGGCTGCTTCATTGTCGCCTCTAGTCTGCGGGCTTGGCGCGCCGGGCCTTGAAGAATTCACTGAGCACGGCCCCGCATTCCTCGGCCAACACTCCACCTTCATACAGCACCCGGTGATTCAAAAAGCCCTGGGTAAAGAACTGCCCCTGACTCTGCACAATCCCCGCCTTGGGCTCCAGCGCGCCGTACACCACCCGCGCAATCCGTGAATGAACGATCAGCCCGGCGCACATGCTGCACGGCTCAAGCGTCACGTACAGCGTACTGCCGGGTAAACGGTAATTACTGGCGGCCAATGCCGCTGCGCGGATCGCGACCATCTCCGCATGCGCGCTCGGGTCGTTGCCGCTGATCGGGCAATTGAAGCCACGGCCGATGATTTCACCGTCCTGCACCAACACCGCGCCCACCGGCACTTCACCCAGCGCAGCGCCTTGTGCGGCCAGCGCCAGCGCTTCGCGCATGAAGTCGCGATCACGACTGCGGTCGATGATCGCGGCGGGACGAATCTGACGCATCACGCCACCTCGATCGCGGCCATCAGGCCGGTTTCCATGTGGTCGATCACATGGCAATGGAACATCCACACCCCAGGGTTATCCGCCACCAGCGCCACTTGCGCGCGCTCGTTCTTGCCCAGCAAATAAGTGTCGGTGAAATACGGAATGACCTTGTGCCGGTTCGAGGCAATGACCTTGAAGCTCATGCCATGCAGGTGAATCGGGTGCTGGTACTGAGTCATGTTCTTCAATTCGAAAATGTAGCTTTTGCCCTTCTCGAGCTTGGCAATCGGGCGATCGGCGCAGGTCTTGTCGGTGATGTCCCAGGCCTTGCCGTTGATCTGCCACAGGCTCGGCGGTCGGCCGTTGTCGACGTTCACCGAAACCGAGCCGACCCATTCGAAATTGAAGTTGAGTTTCTCGGCATTGGCCAGGTCCGGCTCGGCCACCGGGTTGGCGGGCAGCGCGGGCGGCCACTCGGTTGGGGCATCGGTGTTCGCCACAGAGCGGAACGTGCCCAAACGTACCGGGCCGTTACGCAGGGATAATTCTTCACCGGCCGCAGGTGCCTTGATTGCCAGGCAAATGCGCATGCCCGGCCCGAGCCAGTATTCCTTGCCCAACGGACGCGGCTCGACGGGATTGCCGTCCAACGCGTAGATCTGCGCCTCGACACCGGGAATGTTGAGGCGATAGGTCAAGGTGTTATCGAGATTGAGCAGGCGCACGCGGGTGATCTGCCCGGCCGGCAAATCGATGACCGCTTGCGGCACACCGTTGATCGTCGCCAGACGCCCCGCCGTGCCGCCCCGGGCCGCTTCCCGGGGAATGCTGAACTCGACGAAATTGCCCACCTCGTCGACATGCCAGCTCTTGAGGCTCAAGGTTTTCTCGTACTTGAAACCGGTCGGCTCGCGCTCTTCGACAATCAGCGGTCCCACCAGACCACGGCCCAGTTCTTCGCTGCTGTTCACATGCGGGTGATACCAATAGCTGCCGGCATCGGGCACGCGGAATTTGTAGTCGAAGTATTCACCCGGCAGCACCGGCAGCTGCGAGACGTAGGGCACGCCATCCATTTCCAGCGGCAGGCGGATGCCGTGCCAGTGAATGGTGGTCGCCACCGGCAAGTGGTTGATGAACCGCACACGCAGCCATTCGCCCTGACGCACGCGCAACTCGGTACCCGGCGCCGATGGGCCGAACGCCCAGGCTTGGGTCTTGTGCCCGGCCACCAGCTCGACGTCCAGCGGCGCCGCTATCAGCTCATAGTCGTGGCCCGCATCGGCGTCGGCCATCTTGCCCAGCCAGTAACGCGACGCGCCCCCCGCACCGACGCCAACGACAACAAGACCGGCCAGGCCACCGAGGATTTGGCGACGGGTAAAGGACATGAACTCAACTACCTCACGTATCAGCGACAGGTCCGGGGACCTGGAAAAGGCGAATACGATACACCTGCGGTTGAGAAACGGTAAGGGCGACCGAGAGACGCACATCATCTGTGGCGAAGGATCGGTTATGGCTGAAGGCCGGTGATCAGGTGCACCACGCCGCCCTCCAGCATCATGACGCCTGGCACACCTGCCAGATTCAAAGCCTGTCGATTCATCCGCCCCACATCGCGCAATTCCACCCGAACCCGGGTCAGCGCCACAGGCTGCTGCGACTTGAGGTTATCCACACCACCCAACGCAGCCACCACATTCGCTGCCAGGCCAGGCGCCGATGGCGCAGCCACCTTCGGTTCATCCACGATCAGATCCGGCGTCAAGGCTCTCCAGAACGCTCGCTGCATTTTCTCGAACATGTTCAGTTCTCCATAACCAGTGAAGTTTCGACCGTCGCGTCGCGATACAGCCTCAAGACCTCGCGTACTTGCCCGGCACTTTCCAGGCCCAGGATCTGTTGGGCGATGGCCTGGCAATCCGCCAGGTCCACTGTGCGAACCGCCGCTTTGACCGCCGGAATCAACGGCACACTCACCGACAACTCATCCACGCCCAGCCCCAGCAAAAGCGGCGTGGCCAGGGTTTCGGAGGCCAGGGCGCCGCACACGCCCACCCACTTGCCGTGGCTATGGGCGGCTTTCACGGTGCTGGCGATCAATCGCAGCACCGCAGGAT
This sequence comes from Pseudomonas sp. BF-B-15, assembly GCF_019946675.1. Classification (NCBI taxonomy): domain Bacteria; kingdom Pseudomonadati; phylum Pseudomonadota; class Gammaproteobacteria; order Pseudomonadales; family Pseudomonadaceae; genus Pseudomonas; species Pseudomonas sp. BF-B-15. Next base: position 9,561 of record NZ_JAGYFZ010000116.1, on the reverse strand, counting down.
GAAAACTGTCAGCCTGACTGGCCAGCCGCGGATGATCGCGGTCCATGGCCAAGGTGTATTGGGTCAGGTCATTGGTGCCGATGGAGAAAAAATCCACTTCGGGCGCAAACAGATCAGCCATCAGCGCCGCTGCTGGCACCTCGATCATGATCCCCAGCTTCGGCAGTTCCGTGAGGCCCAGGGCCAGTGCCTCCTCTTCGAGCAGTTGACGAGCCACGCGCAACTCCGACAGCTGCGTCACCATCGGCAGCATGATGTGCAAACGCGTCAGTCCCGCACAGCTCAGGATTGCCTTGAATTGATCGCGCAACAGCTGCGGACGCTCCAGGCACAGACGAATCCCGCGCACGCCCAGAAAGGGGTTGGTTTCACTGTCCATCGGGACATAGGCCAAAGGCTTGTCACCGCCAACATCCAGCGTTCGCACCACCAGATTACGCGCAGGCCCGAGAGCTCGGGCGATGGCGCTGTAGGTGGAGGCCTGCTCGTCCTGGCTCGGCGCATGATGGCGATCCAGATATAGAAACTCCGAACGCAGCAAACCCACACCCGCGCCTCCCAGCGCCATGGCCTGTTCGGCTTCAGCCAGCGAAGCGATGTTGGCTGTCACCTCGACATGATGTCCGTCGCGAGTACAGGCAGCCAGTGACGCCTGCGCCAATTCACGGTGCTGACGTTGCTGCGCAAGCGCACGCCTGGCTTGAAGTTCTTCAATGGCGGCCAGATCCGGGTCGAGCTGCAACTCCCCCTTATCGGCATCGAGCAACACCTGGGTGCCGTTGACCAGCGCCAGCACTTGCACCGGTAACCCACAGATCGCCGGCAAACCGAACGCCCGCGCCAGGATCGCGACATGGCTGGTGGCGCCACCGCCGACCGTGGCAAACCCCAGCACCTTGCGGGTATCGAGCCCGGCGGTCTGGGACGGTGTCAGTTGTTCAGCAATCAGAATGGCGCCTTCAGGCAACTCCAGCTCGCGGTCCCGCACGCCGAGTAGCAACTTGAGCACTCTCTGACTGACATCGGCCAGGTCTGCCGCTCGTTCGGCCAGCAGCGCATTGCCCAAGCCTTTGAATAAGGTTGCCGTCGACCCGGTGGCCGCACGCCAGGCGAATCCGGCGCTTTTGCCTTCGTCGATCAGCACATGAGCCACCTCCAACAAACCCGGGTCTTCGAGCAGTTCCTGATGCGCCCTGAAGATCTCTGCCTGAGCATCGCCCGTGGCATTATCACGCATCTGCTGCAACGCTGAAATTGCCTCGGTCAACGCTGCGGACAGATGATCGCGCTCAACCCGCGAACTCTCACCCCATTCGCTGACATCAAGGACCTGCTCGGCGATCTGCACCACTTGGCCAAATGCCGAACCCGCCGAAGCACATACCCCACGCAGCACCTTGGGCGATGATGCCTCCAGGGGCTGCGGGGCAACATCCGCCGTCACGGGCACGGTCTCGCCGCATCCGGCGGTCAGCAGCTCGGCCAGTGCCTTGATCGCCTCCTCAGCATCCGGGCCGACCGCACTGACTTGCACAACATCATCGTGAACGGTCTGCAATGCCATGATCGCCACCAGGGATTTCGCATTCGCACTCTCCTGCTGTTTATGCAGGTGAATGCTTGCCGAGAAACCTTTCGCCGCTTGGGCGAACACCGCCGCAGGACGGGCGTGCAAGCCGTTCGGGTTGGGCAACGTCACCGGTTTGGAGAACAGCGCCTCGCCCTCTTTAGCCACAGACTCATCCGTTGTCAGCTCGACAGAATTCAAACCCAGCAACGGCTGACCACTGTCTACCCACCCGGTTTCCGCCGTCAGCCAAGTGAACGGCTCACCGCTGACCACCAGCATCAAGGTCAGCAGGCTGCGTGCATTCAACGCAACAAAATCAGCATCGAACTCAATCAGCGACTGCCCGACGGCAACCTGCTGCCCCTCCTCCACCAACCGCGTGAACCCCTTTCCTGCAAGGTTCACCGTGTCGAGCCCAATGTGCATCAACACCTGCACGCCATTTTCATCGGTGATGCTGACCGCATGCCCACTGGCCTGCACATTGCTGACAACCCCTGCCAGCGGCGCGCACAACGTTGTTGACGTCGGATCGATGCATAGCCCATCGCCGATGATCCGGCTGGAAAAAACTCGATCGGGCACAAGGTCCAAGGGCATCAATACGCCGGACAGGGGTGCGTGAAGCTGCAATTGTTGGGGTGTGGCCATGACTTCACCTGCTGTTCTGTTCTTTGAAGTGCCGATGGAGCGCGACGCTCCGACAGCATCGCTTATTTCCACCAGTACTCGACCTGCAATCCGACGTTCGCACCGTGTCGCGCCGTGCCGAAGGCTCCGGTGTCGGACAACGCTGAACCCGCTGCCAGTTCATTGGCCGCACGCTTGGCCGCCTCGTTCCAGCTGGCATAGGTGTAATACAAGCGCACTTCGGGCCGCGCCCAGAATTCAGGCCCCTTGGGCGACCAGGTCGGGGCAAAGGTGAACTTGCTCAGCTTGCGCGTGCCACCTGTGGCTTCGACCTGATCGTGACCCAGCTCGGTCACCAGTTTGAACTGCTCGGTAATCGCGTAGGCCGGCCGAACGCCCAGGGAAATCCAGTTCTGGTCTGATCCGTCGGGGCGAATATCCTTCTGGTAAACCGCCTCGACCTGCCCGCCAAACCGGGGCGTCACCTGCCAGTCGAAGAACTCCACCACCCGGTAGCTTTTATTGCTGTCATCCAGTTTCACGTTACCGGTATAGCCCAACCCGGTGCCCGGCCCTTCACCGTACTGAAACGCGAGTTTGTTCTTGCCACCCAGAAATCCTTTTTGCACATGCTGGGTGGTAATCGCCCAGCCACGATGAGCGTCGCGGCTGTCGGGTTTGTCGATGTAGCTCAGGCCAAACTCCAGCTCACCGCCGGGGTTAGTGTTGAAACCGGCAACGTTGAAATCGTGACGATTGATGTAATCCTTCTGGTACAGGTTGTCCTTGCGCGAAAAGGCGTAGCTGTATTTCAGATCTCCGATCAGCACGTCCTCGATGCCGCCGCCGGTGGCGCTCTGGTTCCAGTAGTAGAAGTCGGAAATGTGGATGTCGTTCCGTTTGTAATAGCGGCGACCGGCCCACAGCGAACCGCCGTTGAGGCCAGGCATGTTCGACCATTGCGCGTACAGCTGCGGCAAGCGCACCGAGCCGTTGTCGCCATTGAACGTCAGGTCCTTGTCGTACTGGTTATACAGTGAGGCCATGCCATCGACACTTAGCACCGAACCGTCATCCAGCGTGTACAAGTCCTGACGAAGTTCCAGTTCCCCATATTGCTCGCACTCGTTACCGAGGCGGTATTTGGTCTGTGCTCCGGGCAGTTGGAAACACTGTTGTTTGCCACTGTTGACCGACGTACCGACGCCGCTGCGCAGGTAACCGCCGAACTCCAGCGCATGGGCCGTCAGTGGCAACGCCAGGCAAATGCCAGCGGCTGCAAGGCCGCGATTTATTGTTGTTTTCAAGAAACACTCCATTATTTTTATTGTGTGCAGCAGCAAAATCGGCGCGCAAAACTCCCCCGCGCAGCGTTCTGCGTGTTTTTGAAACGGTGTTTTTTTGTGAGGGGTCAGTGGTCAGTCAAGTGCAAGACAAACGACTCATACGGTCGTAAAAACACCTGTCGATTTCGCGGCGGACAGTCCGCATAGTTGCTGATGACCAAGCGTTGAGTCATGAATTCAGCGATCACTGCATCCGGCAATTCAACTTCGCAAGGCGTCCCGTAAAAGTTGTTCAATACCAGCAACCGTTCGCCGCTTCCTTCCCGTACATAAGCCCAAACTTGCGCGTGCTCAGGCAACAGCTGACGGTAAACACCGTCGGATATCAGCACTTCGGTACGCCGCAAATTGATCAACTGGCGGTAGTGATGCAGCACTGAATTCGGGTCGTCGAGTTGAGTGGCGACGTTGATCTGCGCCGAGTTGGCCGGTACGCCGATCCAGGGTTGCGCCGTGCTGAAACCAGCGTTCGGTCCGGTATTCCAATGCATCGGCGTACGGCCGTTGTCGCGGGACTTCTGCATGATCGCCGCCATGTTGTCGGCATCGCTCGCACCCGCCTCGCGCTTGAGCCGGAAGATGTTCAGGGTCTCGACGTCTCGATATTGATCGATGTGATCGAAACCCGGATTGGTCATACCCAGCTCTTCGCCCTGATACACAAATGGCGTGCCCTGGAGAAAATGCAGCGCGGTGCCGAGCATCTTCGCCGACACCACACGGTGCTCGCCGTCATGACCAAACCGCGAGACCACCCGAGGTTGGTCGTGATTACACCAGAACAGCGCGTTCCAACCTCCGCCGGCCTGCATGCCGGTTTGCCAGTCGGAGAGGATGCGCTTGAGCTCGAGGAAGTCGAAATCGGCGCGAATCCACTTTTGCAGGTTCGGGTAATCGACTTTCAGGTGATGGAAGTTGAAGGTCATCGACAGCTCTTTGGAGCCCGGCCGCGAATAACGAATACAGTGTTCGAGACTGGTAGACGACATCTCGCCGACATTGATCAGGTCATGGCCTTCGAACACTTCGCGGTGCATTTGCTGCAAGTATTCGTGAACATTCGGCCCGTCGGTATAGAAGCGTCGGCCGTCGGTATTGTCCTCGGGAAAGTCCGCCGGTTTCGAGATCAGGTTGATCACATCCAGCCGGAACCCGCCCACACCTTTATCCCGCCAGAATCTCATCATCTTGAAAACTTCGGCGCGCACCTTCGGGTTGTCCCAGTTCAGGTCGGCCTGAGTGTGATCGAACAGGTGCAGGAAATACTGGCCGGTCTGAGCCTCGTACTCCCATGCCGAACCACCAAACTTGGACTCCCAGTTATTGGGCTGATCACGCCAGATGTAGAAGTCGCGATACGGATTGTCGAGACTGCTGCGCGCCTGCTGGAACCAGGTGTGCTCGATCGAGGTGTGGTTGACCACGATATCGAGCATCAATTTGATCCCGCGCTTGCCGGCCTCGGCGATCAGCAATTCACAGTCAGCCATGGTGCCGTAGCTCGGATCGATGGCGTAGTAATCACTGATGTCGTAACCGTTGTCACGCTGGGGCGAACGCAGGAACGGCGTGATCCACAGGCAATCGACGCCCAGCCAGTGCAGGTAGTCGAGCTTGGCCACGACGCCGAGCAAATCACCCGTGGGATTGCCTGCGTGGCTGTAAAAACTCTTCGGGTAGATCTGGTAGATCACCGAACGTTGCCAGTCTTGCATGGCTGTATTCCTTCTTGAACTGCGATAGCGATCTATCAGGCGACCCGATACCCAGGCCGAACAATCTTCATGCTCAACCCACAGGTCAAAACAAACGGCACGACCATGGCGATGATCATCCCGATCACAAACATCGGGATGAACTGCGGAATGATCGAGATAAATCCGGGCAAACCGCCGACACCGATGGCCGAGGCCTGGACCTTGTTCATCGACAGGAAGATGCCCCCCAGCGCCGAGCCAATCAGTGCCGCGTAAAACGGAAACTTGTAGCGCAGGTTGACCCCGAACATCGCCGGTTCGGTGATGCCGAAATAGGCCGAAATCGCTGAGGTCGACGCCATGGACTTGTCCCGCGCATTACGGGTCATGTAGAACACCGCGAGCGCCGCGCTGCCTTGGGCGAGGTTGGACATGACGATCATCGGCCAGATGAAAGTACCGCCCTGGGTCGAGATCAGCTGCAAGTCGACCGCGAGAAACATGTGGTGCATGCCGGTGATCACCAAGGGGGCGTAAAGCAGGCCGAAGATCGCGCCGCCGACCATCGGCGCCAGATCAAACAGGGTGACCACACCTTCGGTGATGAGAATCCCCAGATGCCGGGTCACCGGGCCAATGACCGCCAGCGCCAGCACGCCGGTAACCACGATGGTGGTGATCGGCACCACCAGCAATTGCACCGCATTAGGCACTCTCGCCCGCAGCCATTTTTCGATGACGCTCATCACGTATGCCGCCAGCAGGATGGGCAGGATCTGCCCCTGATAACCGACCTTTTCGATCTGGAACAGACCGAGGATGTCGAAATACGGCAGGCTCTGACCGTCGAGACCTGCGACTGCCTTGCCATAGTTCCAGGCATTGAGCAGATCGGGATGAACCAGCATCAGACCGAGCACGATGCCGAGGATTTCGCTGCCGCCAAACCGCTTGGCTGCTGACCAGCCCACTAGCGCAGGCAGAAACACGAACGAAGTGTTGGCCATCAGGTTGATCAGGCTCCAGAGCCCGTCAAGCTTGGGGTAGGCGTCCAGCAGGGTCTGGCCCTCGATGAACATGCCCTTGGCGCCGATCAGGTTATTGATGCCCATCAGCAGGCCCGCAATGATCAACGCCGGCAGGATCGGCATGAACACGTCGGAAAACACCCGCACCAGACGCTGCATGGCGTTTATCTTGTCGGCGCTTTTCTGTTTAACGTCGGCGATTGTTGACGCGGCAAGACCGGTTTGATGGCGAAGCTCTGCGTAAACCTTCTCCACCTCGCCAGGACCGATGACCACCTGGAACAGGCCGCCGGTAAAGAATGAGCCTTTGACCAGGTCAATCTGGTTCAGCGTGGCGCTGTTGACCCGGCTCGGGTCCTTGAGGGCAAGGCGCAGGCGTGTGACGCAATGCGCGGCTTGCTCGAGGTTGTCGCTGCCACCGAGGCTTTGCAGCAGCTCGCTGACGATGTTCGGATAGTCGTGGCTCATGCTTGTTTTTCCGCTGTGGTTTTTTGTTATTGGCAGCACGCCGAAGCGAAAAGTACTCGTCTGTACGAGTTAAATCAACAACTCGTACAGACGAGTTTGAATTTGTTGGCTTGTCACCCGACCGGCGGCGATTTTTCCCACCCTCTCAGACGATGAAAACCCAAACCCGCATGGACAAACCCCTACCCTGCCCTTAAGGTTCGAAACCTTGAGCACATTGCGGCACAGAGCCATCCCCATGAGTAAATACAACCAGATCTACAGCGATCTGCTTGCCAGCATCACGACCGAACGTCTGGAGCGCGGCGCCCGGTTGCCTTCCGAAACCGAATTGATGGACAGCTACCAGGCCAGTCGCGGCACCGTGCGCAAGGCCATCGAGCAATTACAGGAGCGCGGGTTCGCCCAGAAAGTCCATGGAAAAGGCACCTTTGTGTTGTCGACCGACCCGATCGAATTTCAGTTGGGCGGCATCGTCAGCTTTCAGGAAACCTATCCGCGACTGGGCAACAACGTCAGCACCGAAGTGGTCGAGTTCAGCCAGATCCCTCTCGAAGGTGCGCTGCTGGAACATATCAAGGCTGAAGAAGGCAGCCTGATCACGAGGATCAAACGCGTACGGCGGATCGATGGAAAACGAGTGATCCTCGACATCAACCATTTCGTCAGCGACGTGATCCCCGGACTATCGCGGGACATCGCCGAGCACTCGATCTACGCCTTCATCGAACAGACCTTGCAACTGCAAATCGCCTACGCCCAGCGAACCATCGAAGCCGTGCCCCGCAGCAAGGACGACCAGCAACACCTCGACCTCGACGACCAGAGCCATGTGATCGTGGTCAGCAACCATACGTTTCTGCAGGACGGCCGGCAGTTCGAGTACACGGAGTCACGGCACACCCTCGACAAGTTCTACTTTTCGGATGTGGCACGGCGCTGACCCTACAGGTTCTTGAATCGCGTTTGGGCATAACTATGTAGTGCACCTCCTGCATGGAAACGGGCAATCATCGCTGCCCATTTCTCAAGGAGCGAGAGCATGTCCACCGAACAAAACACCCCCGCATCAAGCAATGCCGCCGATCAGGAAACACTCAGACTCATCGCGCCGGTCGTGGTGACAGCCTGCCCCGGTTTGCAGGAGGAAGCCCATGCGGTCGCCAGTGAAATCCTGCAAAAACACGGCATCACCCACCTGGACCCGGATCAGGTCTGGTGGCATCGCTTCAACAATGTCTCGGCCAGCAGCACCAAGGCTTTTCTGGGTTGGGAGCACGCGCCCAAACCCAGTGAATCTTTAACCCTGACGCAACTGGTGATCCATCGGTACCGCGTGACCGACCAGGACGACGCCCTCGAACTGGACAGCAATGGCGGGTTTTACACTGCGGATGCGAACGCCAGTATTTACAACGAAACCAATGAAGTGCGGATGTACCCCAGGCAGGTGCTCGCGGACCTGTGGGAGAAGAACCTCAGTCAACGCTACCTGGATAAGCTGAATGCATTCTGGGCCAGCCATTTTGATGACTACCGCACACTGGCCAAATGTAACTACCTCAGCAAAGCCGTGGAGGCGCGGCAAAACGGGCAACTCGAAGAGGAGGATTTCCAGACAGTCATCAGGGCCGTCATCGGTGGCGCGTCCTGGCCGATCACCTTGGCTACCCTGAAAGCGCAAACCGCTACGCCTGCGGATCTTCGTGTTTGCGCGCTGGATGTCGCAGGGCATGTCGCCACCGATATTCTGCGCATTGTTGAGCCCAACGGTCGGCAAATCACCTACGTTCCCGGCGCCGCAGAACCCTTCCACGTGCACCCGACATTGACGGACATGCATTGGTGGATGCTGTTGCAGATGAACGAAGAACAACCCCGAACCGAATTCATGACCCATTTCCCGCTGTCGGTTCGCAAGGAGGTTCACGACAACATCACCCCACTCATGAATCAGCTGGTCGGCACCTGGGGCAAGTACGACCACCATTTGATCAATCAAAAAGACATCACCATCAGCGGTGACGTGTTCACCTGGCAGAGCCGGGCCGTCCAGCACACGATGCTGGAAGAGGCTGACCTGACGCTGGTGAGCAATGGGCAGATGCGTAAGCAGCTATGGCTGGGTTATCTCACCGCCGCACTGCACGTTTTCGGCCCGTTGGCGGTGCTTGGCTGGCCGATCGCATTGCCGGTGATCGGGGCCAGCATCGCGGCCATGGGTTTGAACATCGACAAAGCGGTGAATGGCAAAACAGCGGCAGAACGCAAGGCCGGCATCATCGGCGCGGTGCTCGATGGCATCAATGTGCTGTTCAATATTCCGCTGCTCAAGGACGCCAGTGTGTTGGACGAAGCTGCGGCTGAGGCGGCCGAGATGGCGGACTTGGAGAAGTCGCTTGATCCGGAAGAAACCGTCGATACTCAAGAGCCGCAGTCACCTGACGAATCGGATGACGTCACCCTGCAACCTAGAGAGTTGCCAGGCCAACCCGATGCAACCGCGCAGGCGCTTGAAGTGCCGGAGCACTGGCAAAGCAATGAAATCCTCGAAAGCTACCCGATGGCCACCAACGGAAAATTCCAGAGTGTCTACACACTCGATTCACAACCCTCCAACGCCATCCTGATAAACGAGCAGGCTTACTTCGTACGTTTCGAAGCAGACGCCAATGGTGGCGGAACCTGGGCCATCATTGATCCGCAGAACCCGAACGCCTTTACGGGTTCGATTCCCGTACGCCTGAATGCCGAAGGTGAATGGGAGCTGGCGCCGAAAAGCGGGTTGATGGGTGGCGGCAAAGGCCCCAGCAAGCTCGTTC